>JAFMMM010000158.1:0-9343 GCA_017859815.1 Planctomycetota bacterium
GATTGGTGTGATGCCGCGTGGTTCGTTGACCACGCGTTTTCCGATGCGCTTTGTCCGATGGGCACCGGTGCCATCCACCATGGCATGTCGACATGGTGCCCGGCACCGCATTCGGCCAGCGAGCCGAATGCCGTTCCTGCCCGTCGAATTCGTCACCGAACGAATTCGACACCGGGTGGAGCCGATCCGGCTCCCCGGGTGCAGGCGGGACGCCTGCCCGCCGGATCGGCGGTTTGTGCCTTCGGCGATTGGTGTGATGCCGCGTGGTTCGTTGACCACGCGTTTTCCGATGCGCTTTGTCGGCCCTGCTTGCCGCGCGCTTGCCGGTGCCCGGCATCGCATTCGGCCAGCGAGCCGAATGCCGTTCCTGCCCGTCCGCTTCGTCAGCGAACGAAGCGGACACCGGGTGCAGGCGGGACGCCTGCCCGGCTGAGAGCCGGTTTGTGCCTTCGGCGATTTGTGGGATGCCGGTCTGCACGTTGGCAGCCCTGGAGTGAAGAATCCATTCGGCCATCGCGCCGAATGTGCAGCATCTTACCGTCCGCTTCGTCAACGAACGAAGCGGACACCGGGTGCAGGCGGGACGCCTGCTTCGTCAACGAACGAAGCGGACACCGGGTGCAGGCAGGACGCCTGCCTACCCTGATCTCAGTGGAGTTTCAGGAGTGCATCAGCGTAACGATGGCCGAAGGTTCGCAGTGATTCGGTATCAAAATGGACCTGATCCCCGTGGTGAGTGAGTTCTTCGGAAGACGCGACGGCGGTCCTGGGCACGGATTGCGTCAGTTTGTGGAGTTGTTCATTGACGAGTTTCCAGTAGCGAGGTTTGCCGCCACGTTCTTCGGCGAGGAATCGTCCCAGTTCGCCGGCCACGAAGGGGGCTTCGGTGCCGGCTTCGGTTCGGAGATCGCGGATCATTTGTCCGCAGCGTTCGGCATAGGAACTGGCTTTCGCGAGGTCCCCGGAATCGGATTCTCCCTGATGCCAGAGGATTCCTTTGAGCGTGCCGGACTGTTGAGCGATTTTGAGCCGTTTGACGGCGGCTTGATACAGGTCGCCATCCTTTTGCCAGCGGGACAGCGGAGTTCCTCCGACGGCGCAGGGGATGAGCCCGATGGTGGCCTCGGGATTCCTGTCGGCGATGGTTTGAGCGAAGGAGGCACCGAGTCCGGCAGCGGCAATGGATTTGTCGAAATGCAGGGGTTCGGAGGCGGGGACCCATTCGTTCTGTTTGTTCAGCATCAGCACGCGCGGGTGCACGGGCAGCGGTTTGGATTTCAGCGGCCCGCGTCCGGCCATATTGGATTGCCCGATCAGCAGATACAGGTGCAGATTGTTGGCTGCCGGAGGATCCTCCGCCACCACCGGCCTCGCCAGCAGGGTCGTGATGACCAGCAGCAGAATGGAAACAGGTCGCAGTCGATTCATCGTGTGGAAACTCCCCGAAACATCGTCAAAGAAAACCATCGCCCCGGTTCCCTATTCTGACGACCTCCGTCCCTCCTGTCACCTCGCCCGCCGGATCGGATCCGGCTGAGAGCCGGTTGATGCCTTCGGCGATTGGCGCCGGCTGAGAGCCGGCCGGTGCCTTCGGCGATCGGCGGAGTGCTGGTCTGCTCGTTGGCAGCCCTGATGGGAGGAATCCATTCGGCAAGCGAGCCGAATGTGCAATCCAGCCCGCCTGCTTCGTCAACGAACGAAGCGGACACTGGGTGGAGCCGATCCGGCTCCCCGGGGACGGTTCTCTTAGAGGATCGTGACGAGTTCGCCGACGATCCGCAGGCTGTCGGGGTCGGTCGCATCGAGCACAATGGTGGGGAAGCTGGAATTGAGTGGCTGGAGTTCGATGGATTGGTGTTCCCAGCCGTCCGCGGAACGCGTTTTTTCGGAATGGTATTTTTTCAAAGTGTACCGTCCGCCATCGTCCGGGCTGGCTGACGTGGAGAGTTGCACCAGCAATCTTCGTCCCTGTCGAGATCCCGTCGGGCAGGGTCGGAACAGGCACCACGAACCGGACGGCACTTCCGGCTCCATGGACTTTCCGTGCACCTGAGCCAGAAACATGCCGGGTTTGACAGGAGCGTCAGTCACCTCCGTCCAGCCAAGAATTTCCGGCGACCCTTCCGGACCCCAGCCACCGGCTGCGGCCACCAGATCGTAAACCGGCACGTAGGGTGCATATTGCTTTGCGGGCGGGATATCGGGCAACAGGGTGGGCATGGATGCGCCGTACGGCATTGGATCTGTTTCGTGATTCGTTAACGCCCTCGGTGTGGGAACATTTAACGGCTGACAGACCCAGCCGGCATCCGTTTTGGAAAACTGCAGCAGGAAATTTGTACCTGGCACACCGGCATCATCTCCGTACCAGAGCCGTAACAGAGAGGACAACTGATTTTGTCGCTCGCCTTTGGGCATCGCCACATGACACGCCAGCTTGACGAACTTGAACGTCCACACCGAGCCATCCGGAAGTTTGACGTCCGTCGGTCCTGTGGGACGGCCAGGGGACAGCTTCACATCCGGCACGAACAGGATCACACGCTCACCTGCGTGCGACAGCTTGGCCTGAAACTGAACGTTGTCAGAGCTGGACACCTGAGCCAGGCGGCGTTGATAGCGAGCCAGTCGCCAATCGATCAGATCCGCACTGAGATCCAGCAGCGTTTGCTGCAGCCGCAGATCAACCGTGCCCGTAAACTGAAAAGAATCGTCTGTGCGGCGAAACCACGATTGTCCCTGCTGCGGTGAGAACCAGCGTTCGATGGGCCAGCGAACCCACCACTTGATCCAGTCATCATCCGATGAACGGTCTGTATGCAGTTCATTATTTTGATAATCATGCCGCAGCAGATCGTGCTGTGACACGAACCGCCGTGCCGCCAGGCTGAGCGTATTCAGGGGCATTGATTCGAACAGATGGCCCGCGTCCAGCAGAACTCGCAGCGTCACCATTTTTGCCGACTTTGTCATTGCCGTCGATTGCAGCATCTTGAGCCAGTCGGCGTGCTGATCCAATGCCTGCACTTCTGCGGGAGACAGATCACCTTCCTCCGCCACAAAATGAAACCAGCTGTCATGCCCGGAAGAAATCGTGCTGGGAAGGTAACCGCTGGACTCCAGCTCAATCAGCGATGGACGTCGCTGCAGATCATCACGCAACCGCCGATAGCCTTCGATAGCCGCGGCTTTGCCTGTGGGCAGGAACTGCGTCAGCAGATCTTTTGCCTCTAATTCCACATCCAGCAGGCAGCCTGCGGGTAAGGGGGCCGGTCCGCCGCTCAACCAGTCTTTCAGAGATTGGAAACTGGCGGAAGAGCCATTGAGAGCCAGCAAGTGCATCAATCGTTGCGCGAAGACTCGATGATTGCCAACAAAGTCGATCACCAGCAGGCGTGTCTTGCCTTCGCTGATCCGCAACCCTCGCCCCAGTTGCTGCAGGAAGACGACTCGCGAATCCGTTGGTCGCAGCATGATGACCCGATCAACCGCCGGTATATCGAGCCCTTCGTTGAACATGTCGACCACGCACAGAAACTGCAGCCGGCCATTGCGCAGATTCTTCAGCGAACTGCCGTAGCTGTCACCACCGTTCCCGGAAAATACGGCCGCTGCAGAGAGGCCGTGATCACGCAGCCAATCTCGAGTAAACAGCGCGTGACGGCGGGAGCAACAAAAGACAATCGACCGCTCTGCCGGATGCTGTTGCAGCGAATCCCAAAGACGATCCATCCGCTCACTGCGACTGACGCGTGTTTCCAGTTCTTCCAGATCAAAGCGGCCATTGCGCCAGGGGATTTGTCCAAAATCCACGGTGTCGCGAATCCCCACATAGTGGAACGGCACCAGCACATCTTCGCGGATCCCGTCGCCAATCGTCGCTTGCCATGCCAGGTGATCATCGAACAAGCTGATCACGTCCAGGCCGTCCGCTCGTTCCGGCGTTGCCGTCAGGCCAAGGATGAAATTGGCATTCAGAGTTGCCAGAACACGACGATATGACGGCGCCTGAGCGTGATGGACTTCATCGATCAGGACATAATCGAACTGCTCTCCAGAGAGAGCAGCCAGGCCCTCCCGGCGGGACAGTTTTTGGATACTGGCGACCACCAATTCGCCCTTGAGATCACGATCGGAACCAATGAACCAACTGCTTTCCGCCGCGCCGAACTGATGATCCAAAATCTGTGCCACGGCAAGTTCTGCCTGTGTCAGGATGTGGCGGCGGTGAGCAATCAGCAGCACACGAGGCCGGCGATCCAGCGTGGTTCCGAGCTGCGCGATATCGAACGCCGCCAACCACGTTTTGCCCATGCCTGTGGCCACAGCCACGATGGCACGCTGGCAGCCGTCTGCGCGCATGGCCTGCAGTTTCTGCAAAGCCAGTCGCTGCCAGTCGCGGGGCTGAACCCCCACTGTTGACGGTAATGCTGTTTCGTTGGGTGCGATCGGGCGCGCGGGAATGCGAGATTGATAGTCTTCGATCAGCGTGTTCGACAGGGGGGCTGCGAGATTCCAGAACTCTTCGAACGCCGCGCGGGCCTGCACCTGGACAGGTTCTGCGGTCGTGGATGAATCGACGATCAGATTCCATTCAATACCGGATTGCAGAGCGGCATGTGACAGATTGCTGCTGCCGACCACCAGGCTGCTGCCGGAGGAATCCTGAATGGACCATGCTTTGGGGTGGAAGGACGCCGGGGCGCCGGGCAGCGTGTCCGTCAAGATCAGGCGGGCATCCAGCTGCATCGGTTGTTCATCCCCGTCATGCGTGTCCTGGGGAATACCGGACTGATCGTGGCACAGATGAATCCAGTGCAGCAGGCGTTTCAGAGCCGCTGGATCCGAGATGCCCAGATAATCGCTGACCAGGATCCGGACTTTGGTGCCAAGTTGCAGAGCATTGAACAGCGGTTTGGCAATCAGATTCAGCCCGGATAGTTGAACGAACGACACCAGGATATCCACGGAAGTGGCGCCCTGAATTCGGACAGCCAGTTGTTCCCACAGCGGTGCTGTGGGAACACCGGTGGTGAGCGACAGAGATGGCGTATCAGTGTGGCGGTTTTCCGTAGTGTTGCTTGTTGAGGGGTTGGTCGGGGTCAGATAATTGGCTTTATCGGGGATCACAAAGCGAACACCACCGCGAGGATCGGGGACATCACCGTGATAGCGGGGGATAACATGGATATGCACATGGGGCACCGTTTGCCCGGCGGCATCACCGGAATTGAAGCCGATGTTATAGCCGTTTGGTTTTGGATTGAGCGTGTCGTCGAGCAGCAGTCGGACGTCGGCCACCAGCTGCATCAGTGCAGCTTGTTCCTCGGGGGTCGCATCAAAGAAGGTCGGCACCAATCGGCGAGTAACGACCAGCGAGTGCCCCGGAGACACGGGGAACCCATCAGGCACGGCAAACGCCAGCTCATTCGCCGCCAGCCAGTCATCAGGATCAATTTGAAGGAATGGTGATGACATGGAGGTGATGGCACTGTTAAGTCTGGCCAAAAAGTTGAGTGCGGAGCAATTGTTGACTTAATTCTACGGAAGCCGAGGCCGAACTTGAATGCGCATGGTTCAAAGTACTTCTGCATTGGGAGCAGAGTTTTGAAGAAGAAAGTGGAGCTTGTGTTAAACTGTGGCAGCGTGCGACCGCACCTGGCAGAGCATCGGCTCCATGGTGGTCGCCAGCACCTTCTCGACGGCGGCCATTTGGCTCAGCTTGCTGGTCTCGGCCTTGGCCTTCGGACTGGCCGTCTTGCGGGCTGCGGTTTTCTTCGTGGCCATGATGCACTCCCTTTCCAGGTGTGGGTTACCTTTCCGGGCGACCCCGCCCGGGTGACACACCAGTTACCTCGATTGGGAAACATGATCCAGCCATGTTCCGCTCAACTTCCGACAGTTCGGCCAGCCAGGCCGATCACTACTGTTCCGCGGCCGGGAACGATCATCAAGCCGCCGGAGTAAGCGAGGACATTGATGGTGTGCGTCTTCGCGGCAGGAGAGATCTCAACGCTCGCACCAGTGAGCAACAGGTTTTCAGGATCAGGTAATCGGGACTCCCTTGGGGTTTGTTGTTCTTGAAGAAGGAATCAGGGTTGCCGCCGTCTCCGGCGGGCTTTTGGTCCGATGCATAGCAATCTCAGCCTGTTGATGCTGGAATGCATGGATCACAAATTGGTAGGACAGTCTGTCCGTTCAGCGGACATCGAGGTAAAGCGTTTATGGCTCTGGTGGATCTTTGGAATTCAGATCGGCAACAAGTCTGGAACAAACGACTTGATCAAATGATCTCCTTTGCTGGTGAAGGCAAGCTGCTGGACGGCAACGAAACTTCACGAGAGTTTCGTGCCCTCCTGGCAGTTGCGCCTGTTGAACTACTTGAGCGGTGGATTAATGAGTGCCTGGAGAACAAATTCACGGACTTTGGTCTCGTGCTCCAAGACGTTGTGAACGAGGTTGGCAAGCGACTTGGCTTTCGGATCACGCATGGTGTGTACCGTGGCCAGGGTGGAATGAGCTATGACGGATTGTGGAGCAATCCGGGAATCCACCACTTGGTTGTCGAAAGTAAGAGCTCAACCACCTTTCGAATCAATCTGTCCCGCCTCGCTGAGATTCGCTCGCTCGTCATTTCAAGCTTGAACACACCTGCTGAAAACACTTCGATCCTGATTGTCGTTGGCCGCGAGGACACAGATGATCTTGAGGCCCAAGTCCGTGGGTCGAGGTATGCATGGAACATCCGCCTGATCAGCGTCGATGCGTTGCTCCGGTTGCTCAAACTGCGAGTTTCGCTCGACGATCTTTCGGTGGAGAGTCAAATTCGTGAAATCTTGGTTCCACAGGAATTCACACGACTTGACCGCATCGTTGATTTGGTGTTTGCGACTGCGGAGGAGAGCCAGGAGTCGGACGACGTTGATGTCGCCGATGATGTTGCCTCGGAAACGAATGCCCCAAGAGGTCCGAAGGCGAACTTCCACGGGATGGTGATTCCAGAAATCGAACGCAAGCTTGGTGTCTCGCTGGTCAAGGCAGGTCGTGTCATCTGGAAGACTCCAGATGAGCAATACATGCTCTCATGCCAAGTGGCATCACGCCGTCCTGAAAAGGAAGGGGTGGATTTTTGGTTCGGTCTCAAACGGACGACCAAAGAGCTTCTCGAAGCTCATAGTTCAGACGGCACGTACTGCGCGTTTGGTTGCGGTTCCAAAGCACTTACCGCATTGATTCCCTTCACAGCGATTTCGCCCATCCTGGATGAATGTTGGACGTCGCCAGACAAGGAAGGCAACGTCTTGCATTGGCACCTTCGCTTCAAGATGATCGACGGTCGGCTTCGACTGTTATTCTCACAGGATCGAGAATCACTCGACGTTCAGCCGTACGTTCTTTGAGCTCAGGGCGTCAGATTTTCTTAGAGGCACTGGTGACCACAGTTGGCCAGCGAGCCGAATGTGCAGCCCCTGTCCGTCGGTTTCGTCAACGAACGAATTCGACACCGGGTGGAGCCGATCCGGCTCCCCAGGTGCAGGCGGGACGCCTGCTCGGAATATGTAAGGGATCGTCATGTCAGAAGATTCAGCGGAGCGTTTATCGATTCAGGGTGGCTTGAGAGAGGGGACTGGTGCATCCGACCTTCCGGAGTCCGTGGTGCCGCGTCGCGATTTTCTGGCGGCGTCCGGGTTGCTCACGCTGACGGCCAACTGGTCACCCACGTCAACGGCCACCGACAATCCCATCGCTCAGGAAAATGCCAAACCCGGGTCGCGCGGTTGGCTGCTGTCCAAAACCGATGTCGATCCCAATTCCCAATTCCGTTGCCCGTGGGTCGAAGGCTATGCGTCTCACACCAGTGTCCGACCCGGTGAAACGATCCAGTTCTTCGTCAGTACCAATCCCGCGTCCGAGTTCCAGATCGAAATCTTCCGCATGGGGTTCTACAACGGCGATGGCGGCCGACTGATGGCTCAACTGGGCCCGTTCCCCGGACAAATTCAACCTGATCCCGACGTCGGGCCGCAGCGTCTTCGCGATTGCCAATGGTCCCCCTGCGCTGAACTGCGGATCCCCGAGGATTGGGTAAGCGGTGTTTACCTGGGCAAACTCACGGCAACTCCCGCCGGCTGGCAAAGCTATCTGATCTTTCTCGTCCGCGATGATCGCCAGGCCGATTTCCTGTTCCAATGCTCAGATACCACCTGGCAGGCTTACAACCGCTGGCCTCATCAATTCGCCCTGTACGATGACGGTGACAATCCGTGGTACTGCGGGCCGGGTGTGGATGTCAGCTTCAATCGGCCGTACGGTCGCTATTGCCAAATCCTGGATGCTCCGCTGACGACCGGGTCCGGGTCGTGGTTCCTGTGGGAGTTTCCGTTCGCGTTCTGGCTGGAACAACAGGGCTACGATGTGAGTTATGTCTCCTGTCTGGATACTCACGCCGATCCCGCCGGTTTGCTGCGGGCGAAGGGGTTTCTGAGTGTCGGGCATGATGAATACTACTCGCTGGAGATGTATCAGAACCTGCTGGCGGCTCGAGATGCGGGGGTTAGTCTGTGCTTCTTTTCCGGAGATACGTGCTGGGGTCGGATTAATCCCCGACCCGCGGCGGATGGTACAGCGAACCGGATCTTCGGCCGAGTGGATGCGTTCGGGGCCTGTCTGCCCGGGGCGGAGAAATGGGCAGGGGCGGATCGCTTTCCTTATCACACGCCCAGCGAATCGCTGCTGATTGGGGCTCGCAATGTGCCGCCGGTGACGGGCGGGGCTGACTGGATCTGCCGGTTACCGGAGCACTGGGTGTTCGCCGGGACCGGGATGCAGGCGGGAGATGGAATCCCCGGACTGGTGGGCTGGGAGTGGATGGGAATGCCGGCGGATCTGCCGGGGCTGGAGGTGCTGGCGAGCGGTGTGACCAGCCACGGTCCGGGGCGTCCAAAGTCCGAAGGACGGTATACGGCGACGATCTATCCCGGACCACAGGGGAATTTCGTGTTCAATGCGGCGACGTGCTGGTGGTGCGATGGCCTGGCGGAGCCTCCCGGTTACCTGAGGCCCAAAGTCTATACTGAACCGCAAGGTGTCGATCCGCGGGTGCAACAAATCACCTCCAATCTGCTCCAACGAATCCTCCACACTTCACGCCTGTCCGGCTGAGAGCCTGTCCGGCTGAGAGCCGGTTTGTGCCTTCGGCGATTGGCGGGATGCCGGGTCTGCTCGTTGGCAGCCCTGATGGAGTGATCGACGATTCGGCCATCGCGGCGAATGTGCAGCATCTTACCGTCCGCTTCGTCACCGAACGAAGCGGACACCGGGTGGAGCCGATCCGGCTCCCCGG
>JAFMMM010000158.1:9353-11230 GCA_017859815.1 Planctomycetota bacterium
TCCGCTTCGTCACCGAACGAAGCGGACACCGGGTGGAGCCGATCCGGCTCCCCGGGTGAGAGCCGGTTTGTGCCTTCGGCGATTTGTGGTGTTCTGCGTGGTTCGTTGACCACGCTTCGAGCGCGCTTGACCGGGTCTGCACGTTGGCAGCCCTGATGGAGTGATCGACGATTCGGCCATCGCGGCGAATGTGCAGCATCTTACGGTCCGCTTCGTTACGGAACGAAGCGGACACCGGGTGCAGGCGGGACGCCTGCCTGGAAGAGTCGATTGATTTCGTCGAGTTGGCCGGGGCTGAGTGTTTCGGCTTCATCGAGGCACCAGATTCCGTCCAGCAGGCCCTGTCGGCGGAGGATTTCGTGGATGCCGGGAATGCAGCCGCGGAAATTGTTGGCTGCGTCGAACACTGCAGCATTGGCCGCAGTAACCTCCACATTGACTCGCAGGAGGTCACGAAGATCTTCCGGCGACACATCAATCCGCTGCACGTCGTGACAGCGTTGCAGCAAAGCTACGGCCTGTTCTGTCTGAAAGGCCCAGTGCCCCAGCAGACCGCCACGGATGGACAGAGTGCGATCACCAACTTCGAACGGAGTGATCAGATCGGCTACAATGTTGTCGTCATTGCCCGTATAGAGAGCGATGTCGGAACGCCCGGCGTCAGCCACCGCTCGGATCACATCCAGCGTCTGATAGCGATTAAACGGGGCAATCTTGATTGCCACGACTGCGGAGATTTCTGCGAAACGCCGCCAGAAGGCGTACGACAACACTCGACCTCCCACCGCCGGTTGCAGATAAAAACCGAACAGCGGAATGATGCCGGACACCTGACGGCAGTGTTCCAGCAATTCCTCTTCGGAGGCCTGCGGCAATGCCGCCAGACTGATCAGACCGGCGTGATAACCCAGATCATGAAGTAACGAAGCTTCCTGCATTGCCTGCCGCGTCTGCCCGCAAATACCGCCGACGAGGATAGGATCTTTGTCGGAGAGACGTGCTGTTTCGGCCGCCAGACTGAGAACGGGTTCAAACAGATCGATCGCCGGATTCCGGATTGCGAACTGAGTGGTATGCACACCGACAGCCAGTCCCCCCGCCCCGGCATCGAGGTAATACTGAGTCAATCCGCGTTGTCGATGTTCATCCAGTTTGCGGTTTGCCGTCAGCGCCAGGGGATGAGCCGGGATCACATGACCTTCCGCCAACCGTCGACGCAGTTCAATAATGTCCATCGCGCACTTCGAATCGAGTAGGTTTGTTCAGAGTGACCCCGCCGGCCCGCACCCAGTTTGCCGTGGCCGTCACCATTTCGTCCAGAGACACCGTGGGTGGCCCGAACAGTTGTTCCGCCTGCGACGCATCCCAGACCCACGCGGTTGGCTGTGCAGCGCCAGTGGTCTGCAAGGGACACTGCAAAGCTGTGGCCAGTTTCTGAGCCAGAATGGCGACCGGGATTTTTTCGTTTCCGGTGATGTTCAGTGATGTCGCCGGGCTGGTGGTGTGATCCAGACAGCGGATCGCAGCCGCACAGGCATCTCCCTGCCAGATAACCTGCACCGTCCCCATACTCAGATCCACCTTCTGCCCGGCGTGAATTTTCTGAGCCAGATCCAGCAGCACACCGTAACGCAGGTCAATGGCGTAGCAGAGCCGAAACATCAGCATGGGAGTGTGATACATCAGGGAGTGGAAAGCGAACAGGCGTTCGCGGGCCACGCAGGAATTTGCGTACTCCCCGGGGGGTGTCAGGGGGGAATTCTCAGACGACCCCGGTCCGGCAGCATCAGTGAGCGGGTAGACGTTTCCGGTGGAAAACACCACGATCCGCGAACTGCGGAAATGATCCGCCACCAAAGCGGGCACAAGGGCATTCA
>JAFMMM010000548.1 GCA_017859815.1 Planctomycetota bacterium
GCACTGGAGGGAATCAGGCAGATGTTACGTGATGGTTCGCCGCGAGACTCATGATAAGCGCGTATTGCCAGTAGACCGGAGTATTCTCCCTGAGACCCCGCATTCGGCTGCAGCGATATCGCGTCGTACCCCGTGACCTCGCACAACATCTGCTCGAGTTCCGTAATTAACAGCCGATATCCTTCGGTCTGTGCAGCCGGAGCAAACGGATGAATTCCCGCGAATTCGTCCCATGTCACCGCACACATCTCAATCGCGGCATTGAGCTTCATTGTACATGACCCCAACGGGATCATGGTCCGATCCAACGCCAGGTCATAGTCTGACAGCTTCCGCAGGTAACGCATCATTTCGGTCTCACTATGGTACCGGTGAAAGACATCCTGCGTCAGGTATTGATCGGTCCGAAACTTCAACGATTCCAGCTGTGCTGAGTCAGGCAATAACTCAATATCCAGGCAGTGTGCAAGAGCCTGTAACTCGTCATCCGTCACCAGTTCATCCATCGCTATGGACACGGTCTGCGAATCGACGTAACGGAGATTGAAACCCGCGTTCTCTGTTTTCTCCAACAGTTGTTCAGCGGATATTCCAGTGCGAAACGTCACCGTATCAAACCACGTCGCATTCAGAACCGAATAGCCATTCTGTTGCAGAGAACGAGCAAAGCGAGTGGCAAATCCGTGAACACGGCCAGCGATCTCGCGAAGTCCTGACGGGCCATGCCAGCAGGCATAGAGGGTTGACAGAATTGCCAACAGGGCCTGCGCCGTGCAGATGTTCGAAGTCGCCTTGTCTCTGCGAATATGCTGCTCGCGTGTCTGCAGACTCAGACGATAGGCGGGATTCCCATGCCGGTCCCGAGATTGACCAACGAGACGGCCAGGCAACTGTCGGCGGAACCGCTCGGAGCACGAAATGAATGCCGCATGGGGACCACCAAACCCCAACGAGACCCCAAATCGCTGACAACTGCCGACTGCGATATCAGCTCCCAGAGCTGCTGGAGACTCCAATACACACAATGCGAGCAGATCCGTAGCCAGAACAATCGGAACATCCAGTTCTCGCGCTGATTGCAGCCATTGCACTGGTGGAACTGCATCACCCCTCGTCGACGGGTACTGCAGCAACATTCCAAATGTCTGATCACCCGGTGCAGGCTCCGCATCGCGGGAAAACTCTTGTAATTCAATACCCAATGGCTTTGCTCGAGACTGCAGTATCTGCAGCGTCTGAGGATGGCACAAGGAATCAACAAGGAACACTGTCTTTCGGCCCCGTTGAAGTCTGAAGCACATGGTCATTGCTTCTGCGGCTGCTGTCGCTTCGTCAAGAAGCGAGGCATTCGCCGTCGAGAGACCCGTCAACTCGCAAATCAACGTCTGAAAATAAAACAGCAGTTCAAGACGTCCCTGGGAAATCTCCGGTTGGTAGGGCGTGTACGCAGTGTACCACGCTGGATTCTCCAGAACACATCGACGGATCACCGCTGGAGTCTCCGTCCCGTAGTACCCCTGCCCAATCAGTGAACGCAAACGACGATTACGACTCGCCAGCGTTCTGAGGACACCAGTCGCCTCACGATCGCTGGGGATGGGAGGAAATCCGACGCGGTCCTCCTCGAAAATCTCTTGAGGCACTACGCAACGGCCGAACTCCTCCAGCGAGGAAAAACCCAGCACTTCAAGCAATTGCGCCAGATCACTCTCGCGAGGACCAAGATGCCGAGTGAGGAATGAGGAGGAAAAGGGCTGCACGGACATCATGTCTCTCCGAAGGAACAGAAAACTTGCAGAGGAAACCCGATCTGCGCGGAACGCGTATTGTCGGGAAACCCCTCTGTCCTGTTACCTGAGAGATCAGACTCACACCTGCGCCAACCAGCGACCATGCGGGATTGGCGGGAATGCGAGCTTTACCCCTTCGGTGGATCACTGTCGGGTCAAAACCTACAACAGCAGTGATCGCTCTCCAGAGATGACGTTGCAGTCCAGCAGTCCTTGTTGCCTGAGCGGTTCAGGGTTCACTTGCACCTTCGGCGGCTGTTCGCAGACAGCACTCTCCTACCAGACGTTCGCCATGGTCTGATTCTAGGAGGTCGTCAAACTCATTGACCAGTCAATTGTCGTTACGAGCAAGAAAACGGCATGTTTCTTAAAATGAACCAGCTGAATGCCCCCCCGGTGACGAGCCGGGACCGCGGCTACTCACGGTCAGCAGGACCGCCCCACCTAAGAGGACGAATCAGCCCCCCTTCTGCAAACCAAGCAACTCAACACAAAAGACCGCGCCGAATCCAAGCACGCGCGCAAAAAGAAAGCCGACTCAAAAGTCGGCTTTCTTTTCATTTGAATCTCAGGAGACTGCCTCAAGCGATTGCTTTCCGACGCCGGTAAGCGAGAAACGCTGCTCCGAATGCGCCGATGGTCACCCATGATGCTGGCTCAGGAACAGAGCTAAAGCCTGTAAAGCTGGCTTCATCAACCAAAACGGTGGTACCGGTGCCAAAATCGATGTATGAAACACTGACTGTGCCCGTGACCGCCGAATCAATGAACAGCCTGTGCAAATTATCGAGGGACGCCACACTGTCTGCGCTGTAAGGGAGTTGACCAGTACCCGTCGCGGTCAAATTC
>JAFMMM010000549.1 GCA_017859815.1 Planctomycetota bacterium
TGGGAGTGCGGCCCCCCCCCCCGAGTCTGTTCGGATTTGGTTTGTGGGGTGGCAAGTTGGGTGTGGCCGTGTTGGCTCTGATTGCGAGTACCTGAACGGTGGATGGCACCAACGCACAGCACCCCCATGCAGGTGGATGGCACCTGCGCACGCAATACGCATGCATGCAGGTGGATGGCACCTGCGCACGCATGATTCTGAGTCTGAATCAGGCCCGGGCCTGTTTGCGGGGATCCGTTTCTTCAGTCACTGCGACTGCGGGCGGATTCGGTCCGGCAGGCTGCTGCCCGACAACTTGCTCCCAGAGGACCAGATTGCCGGTGCCGGGGAGAGTTGACCGTTTGCTTGACGGTCGGCGTAGTCAGTTGGCTTTCAGAATTGCGGTGTCGAAACCGGCAATGTCGTCCGGGCGAGCGTCAGTGACAGATGGCTTGAAGCTGAAAGTGGACGGATTGTACGGACCTACAAAACTGACATCTGCGTCGGCTTTGATCTGGTCTTCCATCCCCATGCACCAGAGGGTGGCATTCACCAGCATCCTGCGTACGCCTTCGCTGAGGATATCTTCCGAGGCGCCCTGAGTCGAGCAGAAGGCGCGGCCTTTAGGGCCGCCCTTGAAAGAGTACTCACGCACCCATGCCGCCGGTTGTGGCTCCTTGTCAGCGATTGGTTTTGCTCCGATTTCCATCGATTCCAGCACCCGGTTGGTCGCCAGAATTGTCGAATCAGGCATCGGAACGGCTGAGTAGGCTCCGGCCATCGCGTGCATGTCTTTGACCCCGCGCATTACTGGATGCGCCGCCTGGTCCGGCACCACGTGCATTGCTGTTGCAAAGGTATGGTTTCTGCCATAGTGGCCAGCCCCGAGACTGGGGTTCCAGGTTTCGCCAAGGATCTGCCGTCCGAAGCCGCCCACGAAGTCTTCGCTTTGATTGTTGTAATTGTGGTAGGCGTAGGTGTTCTTCAGGCCATTGAAGGCGTGGGTGGTCGTTCGTAATCCCATGATCGGGCCGCCGCGTTTTAAATATCCCTCGAATTTTTCCATCCATGCTTCGTCCGGAGCAACGAAGCGGAGAAACAGAAAGACCATGTCGGCATCTTCAATCTCTTCGATCCCGGGGATTCGGCTGGACCCTTGCTTAATCAGACCTTCTTCCGTTTGTCCGAACAGGACTGTGCAGCGAAATCCGTAGCGTTTGGCCATGATTCGGGCGATGGCCGGGCAGGTTTCTTCACCGCGATATTCGTGGTCCGAAGCGATGAACAGGATGTGTTTCCCTTTGCCGGGGCCGGAATCGCCTTCGTAGACAACACGGTCTGCAGCGGAAGCGAATGAAGAGGCCAGTAAGGTGACGACAGAGAGGGCACAAACCAGTGTTTTCATCATCGCAGCTCGTAGTTGTTCAGGAGAGGTTGGCGTGGTTGAAGCGTGCTGCCGAGGTTATGCACACATCCGTTCAGTGAGAACACGAGGGAAATTCGTGAGTCTGCCGGCAGGCTCTTCACTGGATGGAGGGTGGCGGAAACCACTTGAAATGTCAACGGGTGGATCAAATTCTGCAGCCTATGCGGACTTGTCACTGCATTTCAAATTTGGCGGAGACCGATCGAGTTGTTGTGCTGGAAAATTTTACGAGACAGACAAGAATGTTTCAGCCCGCCGCAGATCTCGGCATTCTAAGTGCCCACTGCCCTGGGCGTGACCACCGAGCCAGGGCCGGGGACTGATTTGGACGCGGTGCAGATTTGAATGTAATCCTGTGTGAAGAAAGCTGAGCGGTGATGTTCGACAGCAAATGCGTTTACAACGAACCGATGAAGCGTCTGTGTGTGACAGCGGTTCTTGTGTTTAACGGAAGCATTTCCGCGGCTGGCACGGTGGAATTTCACCGTGACATCCGTCCAATACTCGCGGAGACCTGTTTTAAGTGTCATGGGACTGACAGTGGTAGTCGCGAAGCCGACCTGCGGCTGGACGAACGCGACGCGGCGATTTCCAGCGGAGCAATTGTCCCGGGGAATCTCAGTGATAGTCAGTTGATTCAACGCATCTTCAGTGATGACCCCGATTTGGTGATGCCACCACCAGAGTCCAGGATTGTGCTCACTGAGCAGCAGAAGGACCAATTGAAAAGCTGGATTGCGGATGGGGCGGAGTACGAGGCTCACTGGTCATTGATCGTTCCAGCGAGGCCCGAAGTGCCGCAGGTGCGGCAGAGTGAATGGGTCCGAAACCCACTTGATGCGTTTGTCCTGTCTGGGCTGCAGGCGGCTGGATTGGAGCCAGCCCCGGCGGCAGACGCGCGAACCCTGTTTCGCCGTATGCATCTGGACGTTACGGGCCTTCCGCCCTCCCCGGCCGATTCAGACGCGTTCGTTGCCGAATTCGCTGTGAATGACGATGAGGCGGTTGATCGCTGGATTACTCGTCTGATGAAACGCCCCGCCTGGGGTGAGCATCGTGCTCGCTACTGGCTGGACGCGGCCCGCTACGCAGATACTCATGGTTTGCATTTTGATAATTACAGGGAAATGTATCCTTATCGTGACTGGGTGATTCGCTCCTTCAACTCGAATCAGCCGTTCGATCAGTTCACGGTGGAACAACTCGCTGGAGATCTGCTCCCTGAGGCCACT
>JAFMMM010000159.1 GCA_017859815.1 Planctomycetota bacterium
CAGCGTTGCTTCGGCCGGATCCATAATCTGCAGTACCACCACGTCGTGTCCACAGCTGCGGAGGACACTGAGGCTGGCACTGAGATCGTCCGCTGGGGAGAGCAAGTCTGATATCAAGACAACCAGTCCGCGTTTCTGCAGCCGATCCGCCGCGTCCCGGAGCGCACCCGCGGTATCGGTCAGCTTTCCGGCGGCGGCCCGTTCCATGGTCACCAGCAGTCTGCGGAAGTGCCCCGGGCGATACCTTGCTGGAACAACGTCACGAATCTGATCGTCGTACAGAGTCAGCCCCACGGCATCCCCCTGACGATTTAACAGCCATGCCAGAGATGCAGCGATCGTGGACGCATAATCCCATTTGCTCCAGTCGTGAGACTGAAACGTCATGGAACGACTGACGTCCAGCAGAATATTGCAGCGCAGATTCGTCTCATCCTCGAACAGCCGGATGTAGCTGCGGTCCGTTCGCGCAAATAACTTCCAGTCGAGGAAGCGAGGGTCGTCACCCTGTGTGTATTGTCGATACTCCGAGAACTCAACGGAGAAGCCGTGCCGGTTACTGCGATTCAGGCCGGTGCGAAACCCGTCCACGATCAAACGAGCACGCAGTTCCAGCGAGCGTATCGCCATAATTACGGCGGGATTCATCAGCTCGACGGACATCAATGGTCTCCCGGAAGTTGCAGCATTCGATGCGGTGCCACCAAGTGAGGCAAAGGCCTGTCAGCTGGCCGTTTCGTTCTTTGGATGCTCGACATGCTCGACCAACTGTGCGATCAGCTGATCCACTGTAATTCCGGCTGCTTCGGAACGATAATTGGGCAGAATGCGATGACGCAGAACCGGTGCCGCAAACGAACGAATATCCGCTGCAGAAACGTAACTGCGGCCATCCAGCAGGGCCTGTGCTTTTCCGGCCAGCACCAGATACTGACCGGCTCGAAGTCCGGCACCCCACGAAACGTTGTCGCTGATGAACTGAGGACAACCCTGCGACCCCGGGCGAGAAGCGGTTGCAATTCGAACAGCGTAGCGAATGACATCTTCTGAGACTGGCACCCGACGAACGACCTCGTTGAATTCCACAAGATCCTGTCCGGAAAAGAGCGGCTGGACAGGGGCGGGGGCATTCTTCGTAGTCTGTCTGACGACTTCCACCTCGTCGTCTTCAGGCAGATAATCGATCAGTACGTTGAACATGAATCGGTCAAGCTGAGCTTCCGGGAGCGGATAGGTCCCTTCCATCTCAATTGGGTTTTGAGTCGCCAGCACGAAGAACGGGCTGTCCAGTTCGTAGCGTTTTCCAGCCGCAGTGACCTGCCGTTCCTGCATCGCCTCCAGAAGTGCTGACTGAGTTTTGGGCGGTGTTCGATTGATCTCGTCGGCCAGCAGCACGTTTGAGAAAATCGGTCCGGGAATGAACCGCATGCTGCGAGCGCCGGCTGCGTCTTCTTCCAACACTTCGGTTCCGGTGATGTCCGCAGGCATCAGGTCAGGGGTGAATTGAATTCGGCTGAAGTTCAAATTGAACAGATCGGCAATCGTCTTCACCAACAGGGTCTTTGCGAGTCCCGGAGCCCCTGTGATCAGGCAGTTGCCGCCGGCAAGCATTGATACCAGCAACTGGCGAACAACGTCCTTCTGACCGATAATCACTCGGGACAGTTCGGAGTCGATGCGGGTGCGAAAGTCTCGCAATTGAGCGATGAGCTCTCGTTCGCGTTCTTCGCTGATGTCCGTGTTGTCTGTGTTACTCATGTCTGACTTTCAGATTACTGTAGAGATTTCGGCAGGGCAGGCTCCGTCCGGCTGACTGGCTAGTGAGTCATCGCGTAGAAAATAATATTGATGCCCAATGGGTAGGCCTTCTTCTCGGAGAATTCCCGGAAGTACCACGGATCCTCTGCCTCTCGTTCCCAGCCGTCTCCGAGATCGGTGTTGTGACAGATCATCGCCATCATGCGACCATCGTCATCAAACAATGCCCGGTAGTGGACTTCTTCGGTGCCGGGGCCCTGGGCGGTATAGATTTCACCGTTGGGCAGCGGCTGGGCAAACCCGAGCGCAGGGATCTGGGGGCGCTCCTTCAGATCGTAGACGCAATGGAAGATGGGATGGTCCAGCGGAAGGTCCTGCGGTTCCCGATCAGGAAAGACAAGCTTCAATTCGCGATAGAAGCCTTCCCACTCCTCGTCACCCCAGAAGTCATCCACCATCAGGAATCCGCCGTTTAACAGATAGCTGCGAAGAGCGGCCCGCTCATCCTCTTCGAGATAAATGTACCCCGGTTCGATGATGTAAATGAACGGATAGTCGAACAAACGCGGATCGGTCAGTTCCAGAATCAATCCGTCAGGGTCGGTGTGCAGAGACGTCAACTGCTGCAGTCGCCAGCTGAAGTTCAGATCAGCGTCAGGATAGTCTGTCTGCCAGCCCCAGCGACCCATGGAGCGGTAACGGATGCGAACAAATGTAAACACATCCTTTGTGAAGTTGCTGTCCAGCTTCCAGTCCGGGACACCACGACGATCGACACGACCGTCGGGCCCGTAATTGATGCCGCGTCGACCGCCAAACTGACCAAACTGACCAAACTGGGCCACTGCAGCTGCTGTGAAGAACAGGCCCGCGAGGGCAATAAAAACAATCAGTCGTTTTTGTTTCACAGTTGCCAGTCTCCTTCCCTACTGATCTCTCTGTGCCGGACCGGTGCGGGAGGTTTGGTCGTGCAGCAGATTGTGGCAGCAAGCTGCAGGAGTTGTCCCAGATTCGCAGTCGAAATACCACTGCTGCGGCCACAGGATTGCTGGGGAATGCGACGCGGAAGAAAAGTCGGGACTGCGGGATTGTGTCTGCCGGGAAGGCTGCTACAGCCACGGAGCCAGACTGGTCAGAATTTCGCTCAGCACGGCAACATCAGATTGCGGTCGTTCGATGCCTTTTGGATGTGTCAGTGATGTCGTGATCTGATCTCGCAGCTGCAGAAACATCGCGGCCGAATGCTTGTATGCCGGAACCGGCGCGCGGAAGGCAAAGAAGCCGAGATACTGCAGCACATCGTTCAGCTGATAGAAGTCTGCGTCCCCCTGCTGCCACATCCGGTCACGACGGGCGAACAGATCCGGTGCGAAACTGCTGAGGCCCAGAAGATAATCGCTGCCATACATGACCATGTCGATGGCCAGATCATTGCCGGTCAGTACAAGAAACTCAGGCCTCACTTCATCGCGCCAGCTCAGTCGCTGCCATTCCAGTCCTCGATCCAGCGACGAGTGCTTCGCACCGATGCAGCGAGGAATCTGCATTAATCCCCGGTAAACGCGCTCGCTGTAGATGCGGCCAAACGGCAGAAAGACCTGACCCAGCTCAAATCCAATCATGCTGTCACAGTGTTCTGCAAGCTGTTGATAGGACTGCACAATGGAGTCGTCGTCCTGACCGGTCAATCCGTAAGACTGAAAGATGACGGGGGTGCCACCAGCTGCCTCGATCTGCTCCATGCGAGCTGCATAGCTGTCACGGTCGAATGAACTGTCCGGCGAGTCCGCAACGTAAGCACCGGCGACAAATGGTTGTCCCGCCGTGATCGCAGCAGTGCGGTTCAGCACTTCCTGTTTGATGCTGTCATCCAGCAGGTTGACGTAGCCCGTGTCCATGTTCACCGCCGGCCGCAACCCGGCCGCAATCGTCCGTTCCACGTGAGCTTCGAAATTCGGCCAGTCCACCTCGGACGAACTGCAGTACGGAAGCAGTACCGCAGACATTCCAGTGATGGCTCTGCCCGGTTTAAGTGCGCGGATCACTGTGGTTGTTTGTGCCATGGGGAGGACTTCGCAGCAGAGGCCGGAAATATGTGCGGGGGCCGAAACTCAACTCACGAGTGAATCAGGGAAGCGGCCACTTGTCCGGTGTCAGATCATGTCCCTGCAGCTTCTTCGGATCCACAACGCAGTGGCGAACTCGTGTTCGCTTCCACGTGTAGGTGATGTGCACCAGACCATCGGATGTCTGAATGATCGCGGGGTAAGAAAACTCGGAACGATCTTCCCGATCAAGTGTCAGCGCGGCCTGCCACGTCTGTCCGTCCTCGCTGATCGCCAGGTTGATCATTGCGCGACCTTTGGGATTTCCCTGTCCCCGTCGAGTGTGGTTGTAAACCAGCAGGTGCGTTCCGGAATCCAGCGTCACGCCATCGATTCCACTGTTGGGGTTTGGCAACGCAATCGGGGCCACTGCAGACCATGTACGACCGCCATCTCCTGACGACGTTTGCAGAATGTTGCCGTTGCCGTCCTGATTGCGACACAGGGCCAGTATTGTTCCGTCGGCTCCCCGCAGGAGTGTTGGCTGGATCGCTCCAAATTCCTTACCGTCGTGAATCGCCTCGGTTCGCTGCCATGTGCGGCCCTGGTCAGCAGTCATCTCAAAGTGAACGCGCCAACCGTCAAATTCAGTGCTGCTGCCACAAAGCAGCGTGCCGTTTTCCAACAGCAGCGGCTTGTTACGCACCGGCCCGTCAATGTGCTCGGGAAGCCGGTGAGCAGAATGCCATGTGGCCCCGTTGTCTTCTGAGATGGCCATTTCGCCCCACCATGTGGAGGGACTTGGGCCACACTTCCAGAATAAGGCCAGAGGCCCATCCGGATACTGAAACAGAACCGGGTTCCAGGTGGGATGGCGGTGCACCCTGCCGCCAGCAGTGCTGTACTGAATTCCGTTGGCAACCTCGACCGGGTCTGTCCAGCTTCCATCGATGTGTCGTGACACCCAGATCCCAACATCCGGATTCTTTTCGTGGCTGCCGCCAAACCAGGCAGCAACCAGCCCCTGCGGAGTCTCCGCGAGCGTGGATGCGTGGCACTGCGGAAAAGACGCCTGCTCATAAATGAATGACTGCGAAAGCAGCCCAGGCTGTTCGCCGGCTGCCGAATGAGCCGTGACAAGCAAGATGAGAGTCGCCACACTGCGGATTGATCGCAACATAAAGCACCTGCTGTTTTCCATGTTTACCGGGAATCGGGACAGGCCCTGAGAGGGGTGACGCGGCTGCCAGCCGACCGTCAATCGGTCTTCTTCTTGATGGCTTCGTCCGGCAGCAGATGGCCCATCTTCTCTCGCTTGGTGGCCATGTAATCACTGCGGCAGGAATGTGGGGGGGCAACAATCGGCACCTGTTCAACAACCTCAATATTGACGCCCGTGTAAACAAAGGCATCGGTTTTCTTGGGGTTGTTGGTCAACAGGCGGATTCGCGTCAGGCCAAGATCCTTCAGAATCTGCAGGCCCACCATATAATCTCTCATGTCGGCCTTGAAACCAAGTCTGTGGTTGGCCTCAACAGTATCAAGACCTTCATCCTGCAGCTGATAGGCTTTCAGTTTCGCCAGTAAACCGATGCCGCGTCCTTCCTGAGGCAGATACACGACGACACCAGTGCCTTCAGCCTGAATCATCGACATGGCCAGTCGCAACTGGTCTCCACAGTCGCATCGCAGCGAATCCAGAACGTCCCCGGTGAAGCAGCTGGAGTGCATTCGAACCAGCGGCGCTTCAGCAGCGGAAAGATCTCCCCACACCAAAGCCAAAGGTTCCTGTTGTTCGTGACTGACCTGATAGCCAATAACCTGCGGGGTCCCGAATTCCGTGGTGGGCATGGGAACGGCCACAACTCGCGACACCAGCTGTTCGCGAATTCGGCGATAGCGAATCAACTCCTCGATGGAGATCATCGGGATGTCATACTCTTCAGCAATTTGCTGCAGTTCTTCCATCCCCGCCATGCCGTGACTGGTCTGACTGCAGATTTCAATCAAAGCACCGACGGGCTGCATTCCGGCCAGCCGCATCAGATCAATTGTTGCTTCGGTGTGCCCCGCACGCCGCAGCACGCCGCCGTCCAGCGACTGCAGAGGGTTAACATGTCCGGGTTGAAGCAACTCTTCTGCGGTACATTGTGGGTTGGCCAGAGCACGGATCGTTCGAGCTCGATTTTCGGCACTGACGCCGGTTCCCGCTGTGACATGGTCCACGCCGCGAAGAAAGGCCGTTTTGTTTGGCGCCGTATTGCTGGATTCGTCCACCACAGGACGCAGTTTCAGACGGGATGCACTGTCAGCGGTCAAGGGGACACACAGCGTGCCGCGACCGACCCGCAGCATGAAATCCACCTGCTCCGGAGTAATGGTCTGAGCCGCGCAAATGAAATCGCCTTCGTTTTCACGATCTTCGTCATCAACGACGATGATCATTCCTCCAGCTTTGATGGCTGCAATTGCCTGTTCGATGGTCTGCAGTGGCACGTTGAGCAGATCCCTTCAGAAAATGCCTGTTTGATCTTCCGCGCGGCAGAGAATCCGCTGCGGCTTGCTGCTTTGAATATAGACTATGGAATGGTCTCGAACACCGCGAGAACAGTGATTTGGCAAACGAGACGCACAGCGGTGCGCAAAACTGCGTTGCACGCCGTACCGATGTTAACCCTCTGCAACCCGTTGCGTATGAGGCAACGCAGATTCGTTACTGGGCAAATGCTTCCGCAAATGCTCGCCGGTAAGAGCGTTCATCGGCCGGAAACAGATCTGCGAACGTGGCTTTCGCCGCGGCCCCGTGCTGCATCCGACACTTTTCATAAACCGGCATCGCAAAGCCCAGCACCTGTTCCACCCCGCGTCGGACGATGTCGCCTTTCATGGAATACAGCCGCTCATGGCTCCAGTCGGTCATTTTGATGAACGGAATGCCTTCGGACACCTCAATGACATCCGGAACCGCAAACGGACTAAAACCGAGGAAACCGCTGGTGGCCGCTGGTGCCCAGGTGCGGACGTGCCCGCGGCTTTGTCCACCGGAATATGTCAGAGAATGTTTGACGGCTTCGACTCCCCAGCCCTCGTGATACAGCAGTGGATTATTCAATACGCTGCGGATCGTGAGTTCCGGATTGTCCTCGATGGGGTAGTCCTTCAGATTCTCGTCACCGCCGTCGCCGTCAATCAGGTATCTCCAGTCGGGGTAGCGGCTGCGGATTTCACGGCACAGGGCCAGCCCCATCGCAGCGGCCTGAACGTCCAGCGGCTTGTAGTCCTCAATCACACGAATCGCTTCACGATAGTCGACCGCTGCTGCCGGGACATCGATCACTTCGAGGAACATGCTCAGGTCGAGATCCGACAGGAATCGGTGGGCCTGGTCAGCATCGTTTCCAGCAGAATCCACAGTCAGTGAAAAGGCCTTCAGTCGTGACGGTGCCTGGCCGCGATCCAGCAGACAGCGATAAACTGTCAGGAACACGGCACCGCTGTCGATTCCTCCGCTGAACATCACGCCCAGCGGCTCGTCCTCCGAAATCTGATCCAGCCAGCGATCCACGGCCTGACGCAATGCCGAAATATAATGCCGCCCGATCTCGTCCGGGTCAGTCGTCAGCTTATTTCGTTCCGGCGTGAAGTAACGGGTGTTCTGAGGACTGGGATCGGGGCAGCCAATCAGCGCCAATTCCTGGATGTAATGTGCCGGAACCATGCGGGTGTAGGATGGATGAAACTGATCGTCCAGACCCTCCTGTTTCAACCAGTCCGCAATTTCATCCATGCGTTCAGCCACGACCAGACAGGGACCGTCGATCTGCTTGGCCAGAAAGTAACGCAGCGGACGACCGATGGAACGTGCCAGGCGTATCACCGTGCCGTTGCGATGCACCAGTGCAAACTGCCCCTGGATTTCACGCACCTGTTCCGGGTCCCCGCTGCCTACGCGGGCAACTGCCTCATCAATGGACATGTTGAAAATCAGGTTTGATTCCGGCTTGAGCAGATTCACGAATCGCTCAATGTAGGCATGCTGAGTCATCGCTGGCAGATCTCGCGGTCAGGTGAATTGTCGCGAGGAATTCCCGCGACTGTTGCTGCAAGTTTCCCCGATGCAAAGCGCAATTTCAATTGGCACCGCTGCAAAGGTGCGGGAGATTTGCTCAGCGGGAAATGTTGTGTTGCTGTCGGGCCAGTGCTAGTAGTTGAACAGCCGCGAAATCGGAATTTCCTGCCCGGCCGCAGCGCACAATGCTCGCTGAATAATGGCCCGTGAATTGGGGGTCAGCCAGCGGCCACGCACGGCACGGGCAACCATCTTGTGTGTGAGCTGATCGGGAGAAGCGTCAACCAGCGCGCGCGGCGTGAGTCTTAACTCCTCCATCAGTGGCCCGATGGGCTGTAGACCGAGGTTCCGATCGCTGGGGGCCGGCATGACCTGTTCCCGAAAAACTCAGAGCAAAAACAGAAACAAATGCTGTACGCCGGCCTCAGGGGACTTGCAGGTCCAGCGTGATCGCATCGGTATCCAGGGTCACTTTCCGCTGAATGTCAGTACCAGACAGTTTCACTGTCAGTGCCGTGTCCCTCTTTGCTGTTACCGTCAGCAAATCGTTGCTGTCAAAGCGTTCGTCGCGGGTCTTTTCTTCCAGAACAACCTGGCCGTCCTGATCTGTCACGGTGATCAGTGCGGCTGTTCGTTCTCCGGCTTGATTGCGCACCCGCACGCGCAGCACAGCGAAGCCTTCCGGAACAGGTGCTCGGGAGGTGTATCGGTTCGTGACGTTGACTGCGGAAACGTGATCCTGATCAGGTGCCCAGACCATCGGGAAGGACTGACCGTTACGGCGGAAAGTCACGGCGTAAATTGCTCGCAGGCGATCGTCACGAATTGCACGAGCGGCGCGCTCCGTAAACCAGCCGCGATCCAGATCCTTGCCTGTTGCTTCACAAGCACCAGTGAAATGCCAGCCGTCGTCCCAGATCTCGACCCAGGTATGATTTCCACTGCCGTCGGACCACAACGGAGTTCCAACAAGGCGGGCGGGAACGCCCACTGCACGACACGCATCAATTAACAGAATGGATAGTCCGGTACAGGAAGCCAGACCGGTCTCCATGGTTTCAGCAGGACTCTGGTCCGCTCGTCTGCGTTTGGTGGAATAGCGAACATTCAGGTCCTTGAAGATGTTCAGGTTCAGGATGGCCGCTGCTTCGCCCGGCGTTTTGGCATCCCGGACCAGCGGGGAAAATCGTTTCACAAAATCTGCACGCCACGGATCACGTTTTTCGCTGACATTTGCATAGGGCAGCACCGCATCAAACAGGATCTCTTCCGGGATGTGTTTTCCCCACGGTGCGGCGGCAACCGCTTCAGTGGCCAGTCGGCTGTTCTCCAGCAGGAAGTCCGCGGTCAAAAACTGCAGGTCGCGATCCGGCATATGACTGATCAGAAACTCCAGTCCGGCCTTTTGTTCCGGCGGAATTCTCTGCAGCGCCTGCTGCAGTTCAGAACGATTATCGCCGGCCCGTTCCAGTGCCTGACTGAGCAACGTTTGCTGCTCCCCGTCGTCCGCAATGGCAAACATGGGACTGGCGAGAACGGAGATGCAGAATACAAGCGGAATCAACATGTCAGAGTCCGTTGAAGGCAGTGAGAGAAAACTCAGGAACGAGAGCTTCGGTATGGCAGAAACTGGGTGACAGCACCTGCTGCAGAATGGCTGACAGAAGTTTGTTGCGGATTGGCCGGACAGGAAATAGCCGCACCAACGTTGCAGGCATGCTTCCGGAACCACGCTGCCGGAACCACGCTGCGGGGACGATAGTGTAGCGACGGCAGGCAGAAACAGCAGCCAAATCGGCGCTTGTCGGCCCGTGACATCCGCAGACCTTATGGGGATTGAACGGGATATACAAGCGGTGCCGTGTTGAAGACTGCATCGCATCATGCGGCTTTGCAGTTCCGGTTTTCCTGAATTCAATGGGGCGGTTGCCAGCCGGATTTTCCGGCGGGATCTTTGGCGAATATACTGGGGCAGGTGGTTGTCCAGACCGCAATCTGCGGTATCACAAATCCGTCATGGCGATGCCGTGATCCCCACATACTCACGCGTCAGCACGCAGGGTGAACAGAATATGACACGCGTTGCGATCCTCGGTTCCACTGGCTACACCGCGCTCGAATTGTTCAAGATTCTGGCCATCCATCCCGAGGTTGAAGTCGTCGCCGCGACAACTCGACAGGAGGGATCCCCCCCGCTGTCCGCGATTCATCCTTCGCTGACCGGGATGTTTCAGCTGAACTGTCGGAATATGACGGCAGAGCAGGTTGGGCAGGAAAGTGACATGGTGTTCTGTTGCCTGCCCCACACAGCCAGCATGGAAGCTGTTCCGCAGCTGCTGGAAGCCGACTGCCGAGTCGTGGATCTGAGTGCCGATTACCGCCTGAATGACCCCGGTGTGTATGAACAGTGGTACCATCATGTCCACACGGATCCAACGCGTCTGCAATCTGCCGTCTATGGTCTGCCGGAACTTTATCGCGATGTCATTGGCGGAGCAGATCTGGTGGCCAATCCCGGCTGTTACACCAGCGCTTCAATCCTGGCACTCGCACCACTGGTCGCCGAAAACCTGATTGACTGTCAGGGAATTATCATTGATGCGAAGAGTGGCGTCAGTGGGGCCGGTCGCACGCCCAAACTGGGAAACCTGTTTTCGGAATGCAACGAGAGTGTCACGGCCTATGGCATCGGGACTCACAGACATACACCGGAAATTGAACAGGTGCTGGCAAACGTGGGCGGGATGGACGTTCAGGTGGCCTTTAATCCGCACCTGATGCCGATGGATCGGGGAATTCTGTGTTCTGTTTATCCTCGGCTTGTCGAAAAGCGTTCACAAAAGGAATTGCTCGACCTGTACCGCACCTTCTATTCTGGTTCACCCTTTGTTCGGGTGCTGGACCGCATTCCTCGCACGAAGGATGTATCCGGAACGAACTTCTGCGACATCACGGTGTGCTTCAATCGGGATCAGCTGGTGATTTTTTCGGCACTGGACAATTTAATTCGCGGGGCCAGCGGAGTCGCAGTGCAGAATATGAATCTGATGCTGGGGCTGGACGAACGAATGGGAATGTTGCCCTGCTGAGTCATAGCAGCCGGGATCACCGGATATGACGTCCACTATTTACTATTCAACTCAGACAGTGTTCAGCAGAGGTTCGCGATTCCCTGAATCCGGATCTTCACAGTCGAAACGGAACAGTCGAAACGGAAATCTGATGATTTGTGTCAGTCTTGGTCGCACCAGACATTCCTCCATTCTTGAAGAGCATCGTGTCCTGGCCGA
>JAFMMM010000550.1 GCA_017859815.1 Planctomycetota bacterium
GGCGCAGCAGTATCGCATGCTCGGTGCCACCCACCTCTACCGGTGCCACCCACCTCCACGGTGCCACCCACTATGAAACGTCAACATGGTGCCGGGCACCCATTTCGGCCAGCGTGCCGAATATGCGGTTTCTTAGGGTCGACCGGATCGGCCGACACCCGGTGCAGCAGTATCGCATGCTCGGTGCCACCCACTTCCACGGTGCCACCCACTTCCACGGTGCCACCCACCTCGGATTTCCAACACGGTGGATGGCACCTGGCTCGACCACCTGGCTCGACCACGCCTGAGAGCGGATTGGTGACTCCGTCGCTTGGGAGGTAGTGCTGACTTCCCGTTGGCAGCCTGGTAACAACCAAATAGCCAGCGGGTCTTGCATTCGTGGGGCCAGCGGGCGGAATGTGCGTTTTCTCACCCTCGGGTGTTTCGCCCGACACCCGATGCTGGTAGATCGCCTGTTCGGGAAGACCCGATTCGACTGATTGCAACGATTGACAACACCTTGTTGCACTGTCCGCAGAAACGGCGGCGTGCAACCATCGGCTGCCGACTAATTTCCTCGAGCATTCTGCTGCATGCTCACGGGGCACCACCTATACTGAACGAGTCTTTCCTGCCAGTTTCAGCCGGTCGTGATTTCTCAGAATGGTGATGCTTATGTTTTTAAGAACACTCAAGACTCTTTTCGCTGCACTGATTGTCTCGGGTTTCTTTCCCTGTGCTCACGCGGGCATTCAACTGGCGGATCAGCCCAATCTCTCCCCGGACGGCAAAGATCTTTTGTTCACATACGGTGGTGATATTTGGCGAGTACCGGTCCGTGGCGGTGCGGCACGCCCACTGACGACACATCCGGCCATTGACAGCCAGCCGATGTTTTCACCGGATGGCAAACGGATTGCCTTCGTCAGCAATCGAAGCGGCAGCAATCAGGTTTACGTTATGCCGTCGGCAGGAGGCGCACTGACGCAGTTGACGTTTCATACCGAAGGTTATTCCCTGCAGGATTGGTACCCGGATGGAAATAGTCTGCTGGTCCTTGCCTCTCGGGATCACCATTGGCGTTCATCGTCACGGTTCTTTCGGATTGATTCACGCGAACGCGGGGCGGAGCACCTGCTGTTCGACGGTTACGGCGATGAAGGGAAGATCAGCCCTGATGGCACCCGAATGTTGTTCGTGCGGGAGGGCGAACGCTGGTGGCGAAAAGGTTACGTTGGCGCTCGGTCGGCTCAAATCTGGATGTACACGTTTAAGACCAGAAAGTTCCGCAAGGTAGTCGATACACCAGCGGGCGATCGCTCACCGATATGGAACAACGACAATCAGTCCTTCTTCTTCTGTTCATCACATACCGCCGAGAACGGCGCACGCAATCTGTGGCAGTGTCAACTGGAGACCGGGAAAACAGCTCAGCTGACGAGTTTTGCAGATGATCTGGTTGCCACACCTGCCATTTCAGCCGATGGAAAGTCGATTGTTTTCTCCAGACTATTCGACCTTTACTCGTGGCAGCCGGGCGGAAACGAACAGCCGTCTCAGATTGACATCCGCATTAACGATGCCGATCAACGTGCTGATGAATGGCGTCGCGTCCTGAATTCAGCTTCAGACGCGACCTTCAGCAAGGACGGCCTGGAAGTGGCTCTCATTGCTGGTGGAGACTTGTGGGTGATGGAGACGGAATTGAAGGAACCGGTCCGCATCACCACGACAGCAGAATTTGAATCTGACCCGATCTTTTCCCCACAGGGGGATGCAATTTTCTTCGTTGGCTGGAAGGATGGACAGCCGGATATCTGGCAGGTGGAACGCGAAGATCCGTCAGTTTACTGGTGGCAGTCCAAAGACTTCAAACTGACTCAGATTACTGACGATGCTGACCTGGAATCAGACTTACGGCTAAGTCCGAACGGCCTGGATCTGCTGTTTGCTCACGGTCGTGGAGATCTGCGGATCTATCATCTGCAGGATGGAACTTCAGCCACGCTGGTCGATTCCTTTGCATCACCTTCCTTTGATGTGTCGCCGGACGGCAAGTGGATTGTTTATGCACGTACGGACGACAATTTCAACAACGACATCTGGATCGCACCAGTGGATCAAAGTACGCCACCGGTGAATATTTCACGACACCCGGATGATGAATACGGCCCCCGGTGGTCCCCGGACGGCACCAAAATTGCATTTTCCGGCCGACGTTCTGATGACGAAATTGATCTCTACTATGTCTATCTCACAAAGAAAGACAGCGATGTTGATTCGCGTGAGCGACGCCTTGAAAAGACGTTGGAGGCGTTAAAAAAATCTCGCAAAAAGAATCCGGCAACAGCCGCAGCATCTGCTGACGATCCCTCGAAGAATCAGGCCGCTGGAATGGCCGAAAACGCCACTGACCCCGGCAAGGCTGACAATTCCGGCAAGGCGGATGAGCCGGCCGAGCAGCAGCCGGACGGCGACGATCAACAGAAAACTGCCGAGGCGGTCGAGAAGAAACAGCCCGACCTGCCCGAGGTGGTGATTGACTTTGATCAAATCCATCGCCGCTTGAAACGCGTCAGCAACCCCAACAGTTCTGAACAAGTGCTGGGCTGGTCACCGGACGGTTCCAAACTG
>JAFMMM010000551.1 GCA_017859815.1 Planctomycetota bacterium
ACTCCCCGGTGTTGGCCGGCTTGCGTGAGGAGTCCGCATCATTTGACCTGCAGTTTCCGCTGCATGCCGGAGCGGACGATTTCTACCACAGGACAGAACCGTCTTTCCTTGCCCGCCACGCCGAGTCGATGGGATTCCTGCTCACCGTAGCGTTGCTTGCCGGAAGTGCAGTCAAGGGGCTTGCCAGCTGGCGCAGCAAACTGACGAAAGACGATATTGACATTTATTTTCAGCGTCTTTCGGCACTGGGGGCGGAACTTGAGCGATCAGAGTCGCGGCAGCAGCTGGACGACCTGGCAAGGCGGGTTGCGGAGCTTGAAAACGAGGCTTCACAGGACCTTGTCGCTGAAGAGCTGAGGCCGGATGATTCCTTTGTCATCCTGTTGCAAATGAGCAGTAGTCTGCGAGAACGGATTGAGTTCCGCAAAAATCGAATTCCCGAGGGCGGGTGGTCCTGAATTTCTGTTGTGGACAGACCGCTGTGCATCTTCGGAAGGAACTTGGAATGAAACAACTTTTGCTGCCGGGTTTGATGGGCATCTTCGTGTTCTGTCAGATCATTCCGATTGATTGTGTTGCAGCCGGCGACGAGGGCGGGCTGCCGAGTGTCCCGTCTGGTTTTGTCGTTTCAGTGTTTGCGACCGAGCCGCTGGTCCGAAACCCGTGTGCCATGGCTTTCGATCTGCGTGGTCGGTTGTTTGTGGGTCAGGGACCACAATACCGCAAGCCTCAGCCGGATACTCCTGGCGATCGCGTCACACTGCTGTTCGATTTGGATGCAGACGGCGTTGCCGACAAGGCTCACACGTTTGCCGAGGGTTTCAACAGCATTCAGGGGCTGGCCTGGCGTGGAGATGAGTTATGGATCGCCAACGCCCCTGATCTGACTGTTGTCAGGGATGTGGACGGTGACGACGTCGCGGATGAGTACCGTCGCATTTATGGCGGGCTTGGAAATCTCGAGCACGGCCTGCATGGTCTTGTGTTTGCTCCCGACAATCGATTGTACATGAGCAAGGGGAATTCCCGCGGGTACAATGATTCGACCAGTCCGGAGCGTTATCTGGCGCCCGCGGCGTTTACGGATCTGTGGGGGATGCCACCGGTTTCGGGTGCACCGCAGAGTCCGGAATCTGAAGTGGATTCTGTCGAGACGTATCGACGTGGGTACCACAAGCCATCTGACGACTGGGGCACGGAAGGTGGCGTCCTGCGGTGTCGGCCTGACGGAAGTCAGATCGAAGTGTTCAGCAGGGGGATGCGTAACCTGTGGGATCTGGATTTTGACAGTGATTTCAACTGGGTTGGCACCGATCAGGATCAGGACGGCGGCGATCGGATTTTGAATCCGTTTGCAGGTGCTCATTTTGGTTGGGGACATCCGTGGAGTCCGCACTGGACCGGTGAGGATCACTTACCGAGTGTGGCCATCAGCGGACCGGTCTATCACGGATCCGGCACCGGCGTTGTCTACGGGGCATCGTCCGCATTTCCGGAACGCTATCGTCATCTGTTTTTCTGCGCTGACTGGTTGAGTCGATCAGTCTTTCTTTATCGCCCGCAGTGGGACGGGGCTTCGATGCGAAATATGGAGCCCCCGGAAGTGTTTGTCGCTGCGTCAAACGGACGCACGATGGGTTCCAGCGAGGGAATGCTGTTCGATCCCACGGACCTGCAGTTTGGACCTGACGGGGCACTGTGGGTGTTAAGTTGGGGGCATGGATACGGGGCTGAGATGGCCGGCGGAGAGCAACGGGACGCTGGTCGTGTGTTTCGAATTACCTGGTCTGAAGTTCAGGACAGTGGTACGGATCAGGCCCAGGAATATGCGACTCCTCCGGCCCGGCGATCCGTGGCGGGGCTGCTCGCCGACTTACGACAGGATGTGCTGCCCGTACGTCGCACCACCGCACAGGCGGAACTGCTGCGACGAGGTCACTCGGTGCGTGACGAGCTGGTCGGGGCTTTGTCGGCCGAGTCACGCGCTCCCGGGGCAGAGACATGGCTGTTGTGGACTCTGGGATTGCTCAATGTTCACGACAGTATGGTTGATGAGTTGCTGGCGGGATGGTTAACCGAATCCGATCGCGATGAGCAGACGCGGATCCAATTGATCCGGGTGATTGCCGAGCGTTGCCGTCTGGGTGGTCGATCATTGCCCGACATTGTCAGCGTTCACCTGACAGCACCGCGGCCGCGAATTCGCATGGCTGCCGCTCAGGCCCTACGGTTGTGTGGGGAGTCTGCAGATCAGGATCGATTGTGGAAGTTACTTGAAGTCGAGCAGGATCGAGCGGTGTTTTATGCAGCTCGCAGAGCTGTTGACCGAGTGGCAACGGCAGTGGAGCAGCGGCAGAAGTTGCGGAGTGCAGTCGGCCAGGTTCGTTTGGCAGCTTTGTTGAATTTGTTGGAACGAGCCGAGCTGAGCGGAGACGAAGTGATGCCTCTGCAGCTTGATACGCACGTCGACGTGGCGGCAACGGCAGCGAGTTTCCTGCAGAAGGTCGGCACGAGTACAAAACCGGTGATTCGAATTGATTCCGCGACTGGATCAACGGCTACTGACCTGCGTGTGGAGCTGCGAGTGGGAGAAGTGCCTGCAGGCC
>JAFMMM010000552.1 GCA_017859815.1 Planctomycetota bacterium
CGCAATTGCTCTCAAAATCGGCAGCGGAGCGGTCATGTGACCGCCCGACTGCATGGGAGTCTTGTTAGCGTTCCACCGTCAGGATTCGTTGGGGTAAGAGTAATGCGGCCATTTGTGCGGCAAGTCCGGCCCAAAACATCAGGCGGAATATGAAGGCAAAAGTTGATAGCTTTGCTGCATTCGGCCCGGGTTTGATATCAGAGAACTCGAGTTTGAAGTGCTTTGTCATCACCTCCGGCATACTGTCCGCCGCCTGTTGGGCGGTATATGAGAACCACGGCTCGTACGATGTCTTGTTCGGGACAAAATCAAAGTGCTCGACCTTCACGTTAGTCCGTTCGGTGATCTGGTGCCACGCATAGCAAGTCGAGCAGAAGGCGAGAGATAAGTAGAGGAGTCCGAGGAATCCAATATTCAGGCGAATCTGCGTAAACACCTCACGCACGGACTGGCTTTTCAAAAACTTGACTCCACTACCACTGATCAGTAATGCCACAATGTACAGACTTGCCTGCACGAAGGCGGATATTGAAACGCCAAGTGCGATGATGGACCAGTCGTTTCCCGGCAGGCGTTCTGCGATCAGACAGAAGATGATGCCGAGCATGTTCAGGAAGCAGACATCGGTTGCTTTGCTAAGCAGGAATCTCAGGAACAACCGCAGGATCTGTCCCACGGCATTGGTAGTGACTCCCAGGAGATATTTGCAGATTGTGATGACGATCATCAATGCTGCGAGCAGTGCTGCAGCTGCCAGTACGCCACCGATCCATAACAGGTGCTGTTCGTTCATCAGAGATCTCCCACGAAACTGTCATCGCTGCACGACTTCGCATTCCCCGCTGATGTGCGGGGATGAGGCAGGCTGATAACTACAGATCGTGGTTTGAGCGTGGTTTGAGACACTGGATTGCGAAATGGCTTTCTGAGTCAGCGTTCCCGGCTGATTGCGTTGGCGAGTGCATGCCTCATCAGTCGTTCCTGCGTGGGGAACAGGTTGTCGTTCGTATGGCTCCCTAAACAGCTGAAATTGCAAGCAGAGCGTCCCTCGTTCCGGCACTCGGATCGTTGTTTCGGCAGGTTGGCTGCTGCAGCCACCAGCACGCCTCCTGATCAGCAATCAGAACGGAGTGGTTCGCCCTTTTGCTCAAGATCATGCGGGACCCGTGTCGGTGTACGTGAGTGCCAATTCAGTTTTCTCTTGCATTCCCGGAGTTCTGAGTTGGTTTGCACAGAGGACGTGTCCGGAGTGAAAGACCGGAGCTGCGTTCAGTCCATGGGCCTTCGGAATACCCTCGAGCCGGTGTTGGGGGAACCCAATCATGAACTGCGGTGAGCAGTTGTGATTTCCGTTCCGGGCATCATGCTTTTGCATTCAGTAAGGATCGTTGAAAAGACGATTGTGGGCTGCTCAAAAAATTTCTCGGATTCTGTGTCCTGTGTTTTGGGGCCTTCGTGATCTGAATTTCGAAGGGGACACAACAGTGTTCCAGGATCAAAAGAAGACCTTGAGGAGAAAAACAATGAACGACTCAATCACACAGGTTGCACTGGTGGCGATCGCAGCTGTTGTCATGGTGGGCCTGTACAACGTTTACGACGACCAGGTGAAGGGCTGGGCGGATAGCAAGGTGCAGAACGTGATTACCGAGACCGGAGGTGGCCCGACTTCTGTCGCCCCAAAGTAGTGCTTCAGTGCGGACTGGTGTTTTGTTGGAAATATGGAAGCCCCTCGAGACTCGGGGGGCTTTTTTCTGTCGAACGTTGTCTTGCCGGAAGACCGATTCGGGAGCCCCTTGATGAAACGTGCCTTCAAAACAATGGCCGCTGAACTCCATCTGTTGCAGACGACACGTGCCCGAGCGATCGCCGTAACAGCGGGTTTGATTTCGTTGATGAATGTGACGTGCGGGGAGGGATTGCTTCAGACATATGGTGTTCTGATTCCGGTGTTGCTGATTTCAACAGCAACAGATTTGTCGAAGCGGGTGATTCCAAACTGGCTCATGTGTTCGGCTTTTGCCGGTGTGATTCTGCTGTCGGGAGTGGCGTCACTGAGTGGAAGGTTGCCTGGTTTGCCCGCCTTTCCGGAGAGTTTGCGGGGAGCGGGGGCGGCAGGGGGACTGATGTTGCTGTGTTCACGAGGAAGAATCGGTGGTGGGGACGTCAAGCTTGCCGGAGTCATCGGGGCGACTCTTGGTCCACTACCAGCCTTTCAGATTTTGATGAAGACGTGTGTCTTTGCGTTGGTATTCATGGTGCAGCGAATGTTGTTCGCGCGGTTGCGTGACTTTGGAACGCGTTCAGAGGGGAGTCCGGAAACGTCTCATGTGGAAACTCCCATGGCAGGTTTCTTTCTGCTGGCGACGCTGGCCAGTATTCCGGGGGCAGACTGATGAGAGTTCAACACAGGAATCGGGACCAGAGAAGTCAACGTCGGGGAGTATCAGCAGTTGAAATACTGATGACCTCGGTCCTGATTATTTTCGTCTCCATCACTCTGTTCTATCTGGGACGGGCAGCGATTGGGGGGGGGCACGACTTTCTGTCGACGATGGCAGGATCAGCATTGATCTAAGGAGGTTGGCCATGCGTGTGCGTGTC
>JAFMMM010000160.1 GCA_017859815.1 Planctomycetota bacterium
CGAAGGTCGTTGAAGAATTCCGTTCAGTGCCTGCTTCTGGTGTTCCCGGTGCTGATTTGCAGTGTTGTCCCTGGGGCAGACGAGGAGGTGGGGACGGCCTCGGAAAATATTCGTGCAGACGCAGAGATTTCCTTTGAACGCGACATTCGGCCGATCCTGAAGACCTGGTGTTTTGATTGTCATGGCGGTCAGGAGCTGGAATCGGGGCTGGATGTCCGGCAGCGACGTTTTCTGATTCGAGGCGGCGAGAGTGGACCAGCGCTGGTACCGGGAGCGACCGCAGACAGTTTGCTGCTGGAGCGGGTCACAGCCGGCGAGATGCCGCCCGGTGAGAAGAAGATGTCGCAGCAGGAACGCGACTTACTGGCTCGCTGGATTGAACGTGGGGCGCCGACGCTGCGCACGGAGCCGGAGCAGATTCCGCCGGGACCAGGAATTACGGAAGAGGAGCGTCAGTGGTGGGCATTTCAGCCCATACATCGTCCGGAGATTCGGGAGCATGCTGTGGAGACGCGGGTCCGTACTGTGATCGATGCCCTGCTCTTTCAGCAGATGCAGCCACAGGGATTGAGCTTTTCACCGGATGCTGATCGCGCAATATTGATTCGCCGCGCTTACCTCGACTTGCTGGGGATTCTGCCGACTCCTGAACAGGTTCAGGAATTTGAACAGAACCCTGCTGAGGATGCGTGGGAGCAGCTGATCGACAGTCTGCTCGAATCGCCGCAGTATGGCGAACGCTGGGGCCGCCACTGGCTGGATGCAGCCGGCTATGCCGATTCGGAGGGAGCGACAAATGCTGATGCGGAGCGTCCCTGGGCGTGGCGATATCGCGATTACGTGGTGAGATCGTTTAATGCAGACAAGCCACTGACGGACTTTATCCGGGAACAGCTTGCCGGCGATGAACTGGCTGGCCCAAAGGGGGAGGAGTTTACGGCTCAACAGCAGGAGTTGCTGACCGCGGTTGGATTCCTGACGATGGCAGCGAATCCCACCGGCAGTGGAGACAACTCTGAAGCCGCCCGTAATCAGACCATTTCGGACACGATTCGGATTGTCAGTACATCCTTGCTGGGGTTGTCTGTCGGTTGTGCTCAATGTCACGACCATCGTTACGACCCGATTTCCCAGCGGGAGTATTACCAGCTGCGAGCGATCCTCGACCCGACTCTGGACTGGAATTCCTGGAAGACACCGGCGCAGCATCGCGTGTCGCTGTACACCGCGGCGGACCGCAGCAAGGTTGCTGAAGTGGAGGCTCGGGCAACCGAAGTCGCCACAGAAAAGGCCGCAAAGCAGAAGGAATTCATCACCGCAGCGCTGGAGCAGGAGTTACAACGATACGAGCCCGAACTGCGCAAGCGGCTGCGGGCGGCACTGGACACAGCCGCTGCGGAACAAACTGAGGAGCAAAAGAAACTTCTTGACCAACACCCGTCCGTCAGGATTTCGCCGGGAGTGCTGTATCAGTACAACCAGGGGGCAGCGGATGAGTTGAAGAAGTTCGACGCCCGGATTGCTGAGATTCGCAAAGAGAAGCCGGTCGAGCAGTTCATTCGCACAGTGACAGAGCCGGCCGGGCATTTGCCGGAGTCGAAGGTGTTTTATCGCGGGGAATTTTCGGAGCCGCGCGAGACTGTCCAGCCAGCGGCACTGGCCGTGAGTTCTCTGTTCACGGAAGCCCCAACAATCCCGACAAACTCGGAAGACCTGCCGACGAGCGGGCGCAGGCTGGCGTGGGCAGACTGGTTAACCAGTGGGCGAAATCCGCTGCCGCCTCGAGTGATCATGAATCGATTCTGGCTGCATCATTTTGGCCGTGCCATCGTCAGTACTCCCGGGGAATTTGGACGTCTCGGCGCGCAGCCGGAGAATCCTGAACTGCTGGATTTGCTGGCCGCGGAATTCATTGACGGCGGCTGGAGATGGAAACGGATGCATCGGCTGGTAATGTTGTCCACCGTCTACCGCCAGTCGTCTGAATCCCGAGCGGACGCGGTCGTCATTGATCGTGAGAACCGTTTGTACTGGAGGAAGCCGCTGGTTCGTCTCGATGCGGAGATCATTCGCGACTCGATGCTCTCTGCCGGTGCACAGCTGGATTTGTCCATCGGCGGGCCGGCGGTCGGCGTCGAGGAAGATACGACGGGGCAGATCGTGGAAGCTGGTGCCAGTCGTCGCCGCAGTATTTATATCCAGGCCAGAAGAAGCCGTCCGCTGGCGATGCTGGCAACGTTTGATGCTCCGGTCATGGAAACGAACTGTACTGCGCGAACGCAGACGACCGGCGCGGCTCAGTCGCTGATGATGCTGAACAGTGATTTCACGGTAAAGACTGCGGAAAAAGTTGCGGAGGAGGCGATCAGCCGGGCCGAGCGGAGATTCTTCAGCGCGGACGACCCGCAGCTCAGCCTGCCTGCTGCCGCATCATCCCGATGGGAATTCGGTTATGGGTTTGCGGCAGTCGCAGACGATGCGAATGGGCAGCAGCGTGTCAGTTTTCATGCCTTGTCGCACTGGACGGGATCGAGTTATCAGGCTGGCGAGAGTTTGCCTGATTCCCGACACGGCTGGGTGCTGCTGAATGCTCAGGGAGGGCATCCCGGAGATGCCGGTCACGCGGCAATTCGCCGATTTCACAGCCCCGGGAATGGAACGCTGGTCATTTCCGGCACACTCAGCCATGGATCCGAGAATGGTGACGGGGTCCGCGGGCGTGTGATCAGCAGTGCTGTCGGTGTTGTTGGCGAATGGGTTGCTGCTCACGGTGCGGCGGAAACGGGTGTTTCGGAGTTGCAGGTGAGTGAGGGAGATGTCATTGATTTTGTTGTGGACAGTCGGCAGTCCGTTGAATCGGATTCCTTCACCTGGCCGGTCACCGTTCGATTTTTGCCTGCGGACGGGAAACCGCGGGAATGGAAAACGGCCGACTCACTGCAGCCGCCGGGGATGACTGCCGAACAGTTGGCTGCTGCGGTCACCGAGGCATGGCGGCTGACCTTCGGCCGAGTGCCGGGGGCGGATGAGAAGCTGCTGGTTGCTGACTTTGTCCGGCAGCAGGCGGTGTGGCTGCAGGAGAGCACTCCGGAAAACGCATCGATGCGACAGGTCTTAAACAGTGTCTGCCAGATGTTGCTCAGCAGCAACGAATTTCTGTACGTGCGTTAGTTGTGCCGCAGGGGTTGTTACCGGGAATGACCGGCGGTCACATCGCCGGGGCAGTAAGCCGGAAACCGAGGTCATGGCAACGCGTTCGCGGCAACGGCAACGGGAACCGGAAGTGGGGGGAAGGGGCTTGTTGTGTCACGCTTCCTGAGTGTCAGGATTCCGAACCTGTCCATTCAGCTGCTGAGCCGTCGCCTGGCGAGCGCTGGAGTGAGCATTGGTGGTTTAGCGATGTACTCACCCCATCGCGACCTATCAGAGATTTCGGGGACTACGGCAGCGGCACTCAAACAATTGCATGCGGAATATCCTGTCGCTCGGCGGGGACCTGTCTTATCTGCGCTGAATGCAGTGGCATGGGAGCAGGGGCTGCGTCCGGGAATGCCGCTTGAAGAAGCACGCAGCCTGTTGCGGGGGGCGGTTTCGGGGACAATCCGGACGCAGAACGGCTCTGCATCCGGTGCGGACCTGCAGTTGATTCCATGGGATCCGGCTGCAGATCGGGAAGAATTGCGCGATCTTGCTGAAGCCTTGCGGCGGTTTGCCCCTGCAGTGGCGTTTGACGAATCCCCCATTTGCGACACGCTGCTGCTGGACATCACGGGTTGCGGCCCGTTGTTTGGCGATGAACAGCAGCTTGCAGAGTTGCTGAGTCGGGAACTGCGGGAACGCGGGTTGGTGGGGGTGATTGGCATCGCCGGTCGGGTTTCTTTGTCGCGTGCACTCGCGCATATCTCACCTGCGGCGGCTTCCCGATCAGTGTTGAACTCTTCTGCTGCCGCTGCGGTTATTCGGATCCTGCAGCGCGACAGGATTGAGGAATTGCCCGATCGGATGCCGCTTCAGAGTGGACGTCTGCCGCAGGCTGACTGTGAATTGCTGCAGCAGCTGGGGATTCAGAACTTGCGTCGTGCTTTGATGTTACCAGTGCGGGAATTGCCGGCTCGGCTGTCAGAGCATGCGGTCCTGCGAATCCGTCAGTTGTTGGGCACAGCACCAGAGGGTCTGTTGCCTTTGCCGGAGCGCGACCCTGTTTGCGCGGTCTGGGCGGGCGATGAGCCCGCGGAGGGAATGCGAGACCTGACGTGGATTCTGGGAGAATTAGTAGGGGAAATCGTCGAGCAGCTCAAACAGCGGCAGTTGATGTGTACGGTCCTTGTCGTGGAGCTGGAGAATGACTCCGGCGCAACGGCGGCGTACGAGACTGCTTTGGTGCGTGCCGAAGACTCCGCTTCGTTGCTCACAGACGTGGTCACATTGCGGCTTCAGTATCTTGTCCAGCGGGAATACCTGCAGCAGCAGCGGCTGAAGTCGGCAGGTGCACGCGACAGATCCGCCGGGATGGTGGACAGTCCGGTCGTGTGCGAGCAGTCAGAGGCTTATTCCGCCGGGAAATCCGACGGCAGAGATTCGGAAAGTAGTGACCATCAGCCGCGAGAGAACCACGATCAGAGGCGTTTGAGTGCAGGCCAAATGGAAAGAACTCGGGTCACGCGTGTCCAGATGCGTGCGAATAGTGTGGCGATCCCGTCACATCGCCAGCGTGACTTGTTTGGGACGGAAGAGAGTTTTGAGGTTGCGGAGGAACTTGCATCGCTGGTGACGCGTTTGACGGGAAGGCTGGGTCCAGGAGCAGTGCGGCGGTTTGCAGCGGCGGACGACGTACGCCCGGAATTCGCGTTACAGGCGATTCCAATCGCTGAAGCTGCGGCCGATGCGGCGCGAGCAAAGGTCGTTCTGGCGCAGTTGACGGGTGCTGTGAGCGATGCGGCCGGCCTGGTTGCTGAAGACGGTGTGATTTCGCCGCGTCCGTTGCGTCTGCTGGCGGAGCCGTTGGATATCACAGCGGGCATGTTGAGCGACGATGTTCGAGCGGAGCCACCGGAAATCAGAGCCTTTGGATCGTGCTGGAGGATCCGCGAGCGATATGGGCCGGAACGAATTCACACCGGGTGGTGGACGGACCAGCCCTGTTCGCGGGATTATTACCGCCTGCTCAGCGACTGTGGGAGTCGATTGTGGGTGTATCGGCGGATCGACACTGGTCGCTGGTACCTGCACGGATTCTTTGACTGAACGTGTTTGCACACCGACTGAATGGCTGCCAGTCGGTGTGGATTCAGCAGATGACGGTCAATCGATTTGTTGCGGCCTGCAGTGCGGGAAAAGCGGATTCGATCTGTTCAGCATGTTGCTCACTGATTGCCGTCAACGGTGGGGCAGTGACTTCGCTGCAAAGCCCCGCCAGTTTCATCGCGTACTTCAGGCCGGGAATCAACTGCATGTTTCTGTGGGGATCTCGATACACCTCCGAAAACAGTGTATCGATGATCTGGTGCATGGCGGGAATTTCTTCTGTGCGACCTTCAACAGCCACCCGATACAATGAGGAGTAGATATTGGGCAGCAGGTTGGCGCCCCCGCAAACGCCTCCATCGGCCCCCATGGCTACCGCGTCGGCAAGTCGTTCTTCCGGTCCCATGAACACGCAGAATTGCCGCGGCTGCCTTAATTCCGAGCAGAGTCTCTGGAAGTATCGCAGATCTCCGCTGCTGTCTTTGATGCCCACAATATTGGGGTGCTCAGCAAGGCCTGCGACCAGATCCAGTTCGAGGGTTACACCCACACAGGACGGCATGTTGTAAAGAATCAATGGCAGCGGTGATTCATCGGCCAGTCGCTGGAACCAGTCTCGCAGTTCAGCCTGCTTCGGTTGGAAGTAGAAGGGGGAGGCAGCCACAACGGCAGCGGCACCGGAGTTCTCCGCATGTTCCGCGAGCGCGAGGGATTCTGAATAACAGGTGTCTGTAATTCCCGCCAGAACCGGCCGTCGTCCTTCGGCGGCTTCGCAGACCCGTTCGACCATTTCATAGCGAATCTGGTAACTCAGAGATGGGCCTTCACCGGTCGTCCCCAGTGCGAAAATACCGCTGACATTCCCGTTGATCAGGTGATTGACGATACGGTCAACCGCCTCCGGATCAATTTGTTCATGCGACAACAGGGGAGTCACAATTGGAGGAATTACGCCGGAAAATGTTGTCATGGAAGCCCCACCACGTACTGGTCACGGGAAGACAGTGAAGACCCGGAAGTCAGTCTGCGACATTCTCGCTGGCGCCTTCGTTGGAAAGTGACCAGCGATGCAGCAGGAGACAGACGATCAAGTTTTCACCGCAAAACAGAGCTTCGCGACAGAAAAAGAGCATTGCACTGATGTTCTTCAACGCCGCTGCGTTTCTGTGCGTTAAAACGATAAAAATACGAGCAATTTGACTTGAGCGTTTCCGGAGATTCTGTGGCGATTTGGGAAAGATGGGGCTGAATTCCCAGGTTGGGTCGAATTTCCGTCGATGCATTGTTGTAATCACGGGTCGCTTTGGGGAAGCGGGGAAATGCCTGCAGGCTGTGTCCTTGCGGAACCTGCAATTGGCACCAGGCAGGGCATCTCGAAATTGCAAGATGGGAATACCGTGGCATATTCGTGCCAGGAGTTCTGCCTGCACACCGGCGCTGCAGCGGTGATTGATTCCCGCCGTTTTTTTGAATGTTTCGAATCCGCAAAGGCTACCGGCGGAACTGATCGCCTGCAGAATGAACCGCGTGGCAATTTGAGTTGAGAAATGCAGGTATCTCGAGTTTTACGGGCTGGTTGTGCCTGCGAAATACGGAAGACGGTTCCATCGGCATCGACCGTGTGTCCTGGGATCCGGCAGAGGCAGGCGGTTGACGAGGGGGCAGTTCCGGGGCTGTGACCTGCGGCTGTTGACTCTTAAAGAAAACAGAGAAGGAATACGATGTACACGCTGATTACCGGCGCGACAGGGCTTGTCGGGCGTTATCTGCTGAGAGATCTGGTGTTAAATGGCCACCAGCTTGCGGTGGTTGTTCGTGGCAGTCGACGTATGGATCCGGAAACGCGGATCGAGCAGATCATGCAGTACTGGGAACGCGAGCATCAGCGACCGCTTCCGCGACCTGTGGTTATCGAAGGGGATATTTCACAGCCCGGTTTTGGCACCAGCGAAGCCAACAGAAACTGGATTCGCCAGAATTGCAACACCATCATTCACAGTGCTGCGATCCTTGAGTTCTTTGGCAAAGACCGTGACGGTGAGCCTTGGCGTACGAATTACCACGGGACTCGTCACATGCTGGACCTGTGTCGCGAGACCGGGATCCGGGATCTTCACTACGTGTCCACGGCATATGTCTGCGGCCTGCACGATGGGGTCGTCCAGGAAGACTCACTGGATCGTGGGCAGACGTTCCGCAACGACTACGAAGAAAGCAAATTCGAAGCCGAAAAACTGGTCCGAGCTGCGGATTTTGCAGAGCACATCACGGTCTATCGTCCGGCCGTAATCTGTGGCGATTCGCGGACCGGCTACACCAATACCTATCACGGACTGTTCGTGTATCTCAGGCTGATGGCCATGCTGATCCCGTCTCTGCCCAAGGGACCGGACGGAAAACGTGTCACTCCAATTCGACTGCAGTTCACCGGGCGTGAACCCCGCAATCTGATTCCCGTCGACTGGGTCTCCGCTGTAATGACTCGCGTCTTCGAGAATCCGGAAGCTCGCGATCGCACTTACCACATGGCTCCCGACAATCCGATTACCTCGCGGCAGTTGATTGATCTCTGCAGTGAGTACTTCGAAACCACGGGCGTGATGTACGAAGGCGATCCGCTGCCTGATTCGTGGGATGAATCGCTGACGGAAGATCAGCGAATGTTCGACCGTCTGTTTCAGGACAATGCAGATACCTATGCCGCCTATGAAAGCACCGACCCTGTGTTTGACATGACAAACACAAAGGCGTTTGCTGGAGATATCATTTGCCCTGATCTCGATCGAACTGTCCTGCATCGATACATCGACTACGGCAACGAAGATCGCTGGGGAAAGCGGCGACCGCAGTGGACAAAGCCGGAGATTCGTCTCAGCGATCTCCTGACATCCCGTGTTTCCGGCAACGCCACAGGTGGTGAACGGGTCGGAATCAATCTTCTCGGCCCCGGTGGCGTGCAGGCCACGCTGATGCTGTCGGAAGCCGGAATTGTTGCGATCAGTTCTGGCTTGTCCGAGGGAGTCCCGGTTCTGTCTGCAGCGGTTGATGAATTCCTCGCTGCGGTCAGCGGCGAAGGCAACGGCAGTCGCTTGCGTGCATTGTGGGAACAGTGCACCGAGCAGCAGGCTGAGGTGCTGACGGACAGACTGATTGCGGCCTGTGGGAAGACTCAGCCAACGACCGCCTAAGGCCAATCTTCGGAGAATTGACTGCAGGTGAAGGGATTTAGTAAATCGGGCAGGCTGACGCTGTGGTGCACGTCAGCCTGTTTGGATTAAGCCCTGTTTGTCAAGCCCCGGGGAAGCGGGTAATTGCACGGTTGTTACTGCGACGGTGAACGAGAAAAGACCGTTTTCGCCTCGAATCCAGTGCTTGGCGGAGGGTTCCAGGCCGATAACACCGGGATCAGCGGGATTCGGCTGCCGTGGATCAGGATCACCTTCACTGGGAAATTCAATTTCTCTCCGGAAGTGACTCCTTTACAACCGGCCGCGACCGTCGTTATACTCCCCGTTCCTTCCGCCATCACGCTGAACCTTTGTTCAGTTTTGGTCAGCCGAGGTGCCGTGTGTCTTCAGGTCGGCAAATTCGCCGTAGCGAAGTGCGATTGGCATTTTGGTGATCGTTGTCAGATCTCTTGGCGATCGCGTGAGGCTTTTCAAGTGTGCTGGCGGCAGTTTTCTGAAGTCGGCGAACGCGATGTTAGGTGACTGGCGATGTTGGGTGACTGGCGAGGGGGGCAGACGGGTGTTTTGGCGAGGCAGCTTGCGGGGATCCGCGGCAAGGAATGAACTCGTCGTCGCTTGTCCACCAGTTTTCGATGATTTGTGGTGCAGTTGGTTGTTGTTCAGTTAAGGGTTTGTGATCCGGGATCATTGTCAGTTCGGCGTTGTTGTCGAAACGTGAAGGATTCCGTGACGGGGCGATACATTGGGGCGGTCGACAGCCTCAGGAGAGACAGGAATGCCTAAGCAGAAGACTCATAAGGGAATGAAACGCCGTTTTCGTGTAACGGCATCAGGGAAGGCGAAGCATCGATCTGCATTTCGCGGGCACCTGTTGAGCCACAAGAATTCCAAGCGGAAGCGCGGACTGCGTCAGGATGGCGTGGTTGACGGTGCTGAAGCAAAGAAGATCGTGGAAGCTCTGCGTCCGTGCATGTGATTCGGTGCTCTGGCATCTGTGAAATTCAGCATGTGGAAACCGAGAGCGATTTTTCGTGATCCGGTCTGCGTGCAGCGACGAGATTGATGGTGTACCGGTTCATGCGGTGCTCTGCAGTATGCAGAGTGATCTGAGCAAGCAGTCGGGATGTCGTCGTCAGTGTCACTGTTGGTGATTGTTGGTTACTGGTGGTTACTGCTGTTACTATTGGCCACCGCTGTCTGTATCACAATCTGCAAAGGGTCACGAGTTGTCGCAGGTGTTGTCTGCGGGGTTCCGGGATCAGCCTGGGTGACTCCGCGGGGGATATCGGACGAGGGCTTGTTGAATAGACGGGCTGGCGTTGGTTTGAGGCCGGGCCGTGGTCAATTTGTACGGTACAGAGTCAGGTCACAGTGAAATTCAGGCTGTTGAATGCTGAACGGTTCTTCCTTGTAGCCTGTTCAGCGCCACCGGCGACTTCTGGTCGCCATTGCCGGGTGTGAAGCATGTTTGCGGCGCACGGGTGGCAGGTGGTCAGCCAGCAAAGCATGCCGCTTTGCACTGTCAGCGATCCGCGTGGGATTGATGGCGACGGGGAGCAGTTTTGGGATACTGCGGTCAGAATGTTCTGAAATTCCCAGACTAGTCAGACAGACGGAAGAGTTCGATGAGAGTAAGGCTTGGTAAGGCGCGTCATCGCGCAAAGAAGCGACTGTTTAAGGAAGCCCGCGGTAATTTTGGTGGTCGCAGTAAGCTGTTGCGTACCGTCAAGGAGACGATTGTTCGTTCGCGTGCCTATGCGACTCGCGACCGCCGGGTCCGAAAGCGTGAATTCCGAGCACTCTGGATCACGCGTATTACCGCTGCGGTTCGTGAGCACGGCCTGTCTTACTCTGCTTTCATTCACGGGCTGAAGCTCGCTAACGTGGAATTGAACCGTAAGCAGTTGAGCGAGCTCGCGATTCATAATCCCGAGGTCTTTGGCGAGATCGTGGAATTGTCACGCAACGCCCGCAGCTCTGCAGCCTGAGAATTTGATGAACGCCTGCGTGTCGACAGAACTTCCCGCCTGATGCCGGGAGTTCCATGTCGCGCAGGCAACCGCTGGCAGGCTAAGGTTGTGGACTGGCTTTGCACCAGGTTGCTGACTCGTTTCGTTGGCACCGATTTGCGGAGATTCAACCTGAAGTCGGTCAATCAGACATGAAACGGGCGAGCCCAGACAGGCTGGCCCGTTTTTTTTGTTCTGCCAGTCGTTGGCAGGCGGATCTGAAGGGAGCAAAGATGGATATCCTTGCGGCATTTGAAGAGTTCGAGAAGCAATGTCTGGGCGCGATTTCTGAGGCGGCGGACAGCGCGGGTTTGGAGCAGGTTCGTGTGGAGTACATGGGCCAGAAGAGTGGTCGCATTCGCGACTTGCAGAAGCTGCTGGGCAAGGCGAAACCGAGCGAGAAGCCGATTGTCGGCAAGCGTTTCAACGAGGTCCGCACGGGGATCACCGCCGCATTGGAACAGCGGGCTGAACAGCTCCAGACTGCAGCGGCAGAGACCGGTCCGGCGTTTGATGTCACGTTACCGGGCACCTCGGCAAGGACTGGCCGTCTGCACCCGATCACTCAGGTCATCAGCGAGTTTCGCGAGTTGATGGGGCGGTTCGGCTTTACGGTTGTTGACGGTCCCA
>JAFMMM010000553.1 GCA_017859815.1 Planctomycetota bacterium
CTCGGGCAGCCAGCGATCTGGGCGGAAGCCTGCCGACTAAACGGGTCATTGGTGCACTGCAGACTCTGGGAATGGGCAGGTATGCGGACGTTCGTGATCTGCTGACGACTTACCTTGACGAGGGTGACTCGAATGAAGTCAGACTGACTGCGTTGCAGACATTGACGGCATTTGGGCAGCCCGAAACCGGGGCGATGTTGATTGAACGCCTGCCCGAGTTGACTCCGGAGATCGCAGCTGCGGCCCGCGAAGCCCTGCTCGGCCGAACGGTTTGGTCACAACCGTTATTGGCAGCCGTTCTCCACGGGCAGCTGCCGGGGGCGACGGTCAGCCCGACAGAATTGCAGCGGCTGGCCGAAGTTTCAGATCAGTCTGTTCGCGAGCAGGCGTTGGCCTTACTGGAGAGGGTCTCCGGTTCTTCCCGTGGCGACGTGATTCGGGCGTGGCAGGTGTCACTGACACTGCAGGGGGATGCGGAGCGTGGTGCCGGGATTTTTCGTCGTCACTGCTCGGTCTGTCATCAGTATGGCGGGGTCGGGCATCAGGTTGGACCCTCGTTGGCTTCAATGCGTAATCGCGGACCGGAGGCCATTTTGACCAACGTGCTGGATCCCAATCGGGAAGTGAATCCGGCATGGCGGGATTACATCGCGGTGACGACGTCCGGAACGACTCACAATGGTGTGTTGATCAGTGAGTCATCGTCCAGCCTGACATTGCGTCGAGCAGAAGCTCGGGAAACCACTCTGCTCCGCAATGATGTCGATGTTTTGAGGGATACCGGACGATCCCTGATGCCGGAAGGACTTGAGCGGGAAATCAATCCCCAGCAAATGGCTGATTTGATACAGTGGATCATGTCGGGGCAGTAAGCGGACTGGTGTTCGTTCTGGTCTGGTGACTGGCGTCTGCGTACGACCCTCGGGCGGATTCGCTTTCCAGCAGCAGACAATGCTGTCTAGCAGTACAGTTTCCCAGTACAGTTTTGCAGTACCGTTTTGCAGTACAGTTTTGCTGGATGTGGCGACGCAGCAATGTCGCATGCATGCGCCAGGCTGCTGCGGAGAGCTCGGTGCAAATCGTGGTTTCTGCTTGTCGCCGGAAGCCTGGTATTGCGGAAGTGTGCGGCGTTTTTTTGAGTGACTGAAAGCCTTCGTGATTTCTTTCAGCAGGGGCAGATGTGATGTTGAGGCGGAGAATTGCTGCGTTGAACCGGATACAGACTGGCGTTCGTTGGTCGCATGATTTCGGAGCGTTGCTGACGACATTGTCGGTTCTGTTTCTACAGACATCCTCGCTGTCAGCGGGAGACTGGCCGCAAATTCTTGGGCCGGCTCGCAATGGAGTCGCTGTGGGTGAACAGTTGCTGAAGGATTGGGGAACTGCCGGACCGGAGCAGAAGTGGAAGGTGGAAGTTGGTCAGGGCTTCGCAGGTGTGGCTGTCGCTGGTGAACGCGTCATCGCGTTTTTCCGTATTGGGCGAGAGGAAATTGTACGCTGCCTGAATGCGGCGGACGGTGAGGTGGTCTGGGAGGCTCGGTCGCCTTGTGGCTATTCGGGCGGTGTCTCCAGCGACACTGGTCCACGATGTGTTCCGGTAGTCAGTGGAAACAGCGTCGTGACATTCGGTGTCGAGGGGCGGTTGCAGTGTTTACAGCTGTCCAGCGGACGACTGCTTTGGTCTCGAGACACGGATGAGGACTTCAGCCCGCTGGAGGGATATTTTGGTGCGGGCAGCACGCCCGTGGTGGATGGCGACAGAGTGATCGTGAATGTCGGGGGGCGTGATGACAGCTCAGTAGTTGCGTTTAGTCTGAAGACTGGGCGGACGCTGTGGTCCGTTTTTCGAGATCACGCCAGTTACTCTGCTCCTATTGTGGTGGATAATCAGGGCAGTCGTCTCGCGATTGTAGTAACGCGTTTGCATCTGACGGGCATTGATGTGGCGACGGGGGAACTCCGATTTGCAATTCCGTTTGGAGCTCGAGGACCAACGGTGAATGCAGCAACGCCGTTGTTGACAGCCGGTCGCGTGTTCGTCTCGTCGAGTTATCAGATTGGTTCACGACTGATTGATTTGTCGGCCCCGGAAGCGGATCGCGGGGATCGTGACGAAATGCTGCTGGCCACACAGTATGCGACTCCTGTTGCCTCCGGGGAGCGGGATGATCTGGTGTTTGCGATTGATGGTCGTCAGGATTCCGGATCTGGTCAGGCGTCTTTGAAGTGTTTGGACCTGCGGACATGGAAGGTGTTGTGGGAGGAGCCTGGTCTGGACTATGGGACATTGATTCGCGTGAATGACGAGTTGCTGGTGCTGACCTGCGGGGGCGATTTGCTTCGCTGTGACGCCAGTGCGACGGGATATCGTCTGCGATCCCGCCATCGGATTCAGGCAGCGACGGATCGCGGTTATCGTTTGCCGGCACTTTCCGCCGGCAGGTTGTATGTTCGCGACGATGATTTTCTGCATTGTCTCCAGGTTGGAATTGCGGGAGCACAGGCGGGTGGTCGAGTGAACTAACGGATCAGGTTTGGAAATCCAGGTTGTGGCCAGCAATCTCGCCAGCATTGCTGTGGAGGAAAACAGATGTGGA
>JAFMMM010000161.1 GCA_017859815.1 Planctomycetota bacterium
GTCAGCCCCAATGGCGGTGTCACCGAGATTGGACCAGTTCCTCAGTTCCTGATGTCCAACAATGTGATCACCGAGAACGGAGCAAGGGGAGCCAACCTGCGGCTCACCGGTGCCGCCGGGATTCGTCGGCGTGACCCGGCCCCATTCATCTTCGATCCGGTGAGAATCACGATTCAGGAAAACACGATCGAACGAAACAGTCTTGAAGGGATCTACTTCCGAGCAGATGCCAACATGAATCAAAGCCGGTTTGTCTACCTGGCCAATGCAGGTGCACCGAACGATGACAATCAGAACTGGCTGCCCGGCCGCGCGGCATTCTTCAATGAGAATCTGGGCTCAGTCAACGGAAACACGTCTTACATGTCTCCCTACCTGAACCTGAATTCTGTCCAGAACACCCTGCTGCTGCTTACTGACAACACCGTTCGCAACAACGGTCGCAGTCAGGTGACGGGCGAAGGTGTGCGACTGGAAATCGGTACCGGTGCCTATGTCGCTGCCGACGTGCAGGGCAATGCCTTCGGTGGCAACTTTGAAGAAGACTTCGTCACCGCATCCTTCCTGTCCTCCGTCAACACGTTTGACTCGGAAGACAACTCCGGAACGGATGAACTGGACTTCGTCTACCTGGACGACGTTGCACAACTCGACCTGAGATTCCAGAACAACAGTGGAAATCAGATTGCACCATCTGACGTCGGTGCCATCTACACGAACGCTGATCCTCTTAAGACTCAGTTCTTCGGAACGTTGGGCGTCGTGCAGCGAGATGCCTCTTACTTCCAGGTGGACAACGGGCCCAACCTGAACAGCCCGAACAACATCTTCCAAAACTTCGGGATCACACAGGACATCCAAAACGCATTCAATAACGGAAACTACAACATCCGGAATGCTGCGGAGGCCAACTGGCCAAATCCTGGCTTCCTGCCGTTCCTGCCGTGACAAACACCAGCGGTCTGCTAAGTCCGCATTAGGCCCAAGGCTGTTCGAATCAAGTGATTCGAACAGCCTTTTTTTTTGCCGGTTGGTCTGGGGCAGATCGGTGAGAGTCTGTCCGATGATGCATTTCCGAAACGTCATCCTGTATCGCATAACCGGGATAACCGTCACAGCAAGAATCGACAGTCCTCACAGGGACTGTTTCTAAACGCATTTTTCTTGCGTGGGATCACACCGTCTCGCTATCCCACTAAAACGGCCTGATAGTTGTAACCGGAATAGCCCGTAAATCCTGTTCGGTTTACCGAACATACCGACCGAAGCCATCTGATCACAAAACCGACCAAAATACCGCGCAAGGCGGTCAACAAGGTCTGGCAGCCTGATCCTGGCATTTTCGACTGGTGCGGGTTTTTCATGTTCGGTGATACACGGCCGGATCGATTTTTCCTGTCCAGCCCGGAAGGTGTCGGGGCCCCCTCGTCCGCAGAAGGCTGCAGCGAGTCTGGACGGAATGAATCGGTGGTTACATGAAATCTTGTTACCCGAAATTCAACGATCCAGGTCCCCCCAGGTTCGTCGGAAAGGTTCTCGCCATGTGTATTCCCCGCACAACGGCCGGATTTTACACAATTTCGTTCATTGTCATCGTGGCTTTCCAAATAGCCAGTCCTCTGCATGGTGATGAGCAGGGTGCGCCCCCCGTCTTTCGACCGCCTGCGATCAGGGTCAAACAGCCCTCACGAAAGAGACCGTCTGCGCGGCTTCCCACGCCGAGCGCGATGACATCCGGGAATGGCTTCACGCTTCTTACTCCAGCGTCACTGAAAAAAACTCCGGCAAGTCAGACCGGGGTCAGCCAAGCCGCCTCGGTTCCAGAGTTCAATGCGAACTTCTGGAATAGCTCGTCAACTGCAGCCTCAACGGTGCCGGGGACCTCAGGATTTCAAAGCACGTCTTCCAATATCCCCGCGCGGGACGGGGATCTTCCCAGACCGTGGACGCCACCTGCTGCGAATCCTTCCCTCAAACCGGTGTCGGGATCTGTTGACTCGACGGCGCCAATTCGTCTGCCCGAAGGTTCAGTTCCTGCTTCTGCAGATCGCAGCCTCAACGCCGAGGATCGACGTCAGTCGCTGAACAAGTCGGGGTCGCTGGATCGACTGTCCTTCGTGGACATCTCGGACCGCGAGTTGACGACACTTTCGAATTCCGCGTCAGGTTCGCCGTTGTCTTCCTCCGAACAGCTTTTCCTGAAGAATCAGGCAGCAACAGAGTTCAACACTCTGTCGACAGGGGAAAGGCGGTCTGCACCAGACACTCAAGGCGGTTCGCGAGATCGCACGTCGGCCCCTGTGCAAAACATGCGGCAGGGAACCTCAGCAACGCGTGATAATCAGACGGACACGCTCGATGCGCTCGGTCAGAAGTCTGCAGCGGCCACAGAATTCAGCCAGGTCTCCGCAGGAACGCGAAGCGTCAACGGCCGCAGAAATCTTCCGTCGTTCAGCGACACAGCAGACGGGAACTCCTCCCGAATGAATTCTGGACAACGGCCCGGCAACACTCGCGAAGCGTTCACCGCGACTTCGGCTTCTCAAAGCGACTTCGTTGAAGTGCCGGATGGATTCTCAACCGTTTCAACGGGGAACCGGCGCGACTCAAATGGGGCCGGTCAAACAGGCAACGGCAGCTCATTCTCGCCGGTTTCGTCCGCAGCGACGGTGCAGGGCGGTTCCGCAGCTGCATCAAGCCGCACCGCAGACAGTCGTCGAAACAGTCTCGACAGCGAAGTCGCAGGTTCAGGCAGTTCGCCAACAGGACCCTCGGTCACTGACCGAGAAATCAGCCCCGCACTGACGGACACAGCCCCGACGCCAACCCCCGATCAGAGTACGCCAACGGATGATCCAGTGGTGCAACCTGCATTCGTATTTGTGCCAGCACAGGGAACAGGCACCAGAACCACGCTGGAAAACAAAATCAGAGCAGCTCGCGAATTCCAGCCTTTGCTTCAGGTTGATCAGGTTGATGAGCCTGATCCGGAGCCTGATCCTGATCCTGATCCGGAGCCTGATCCCGGATTCGACACGTTGCCAGGGTTTCAGGTGGTGCAGCAACCCTCCGACGGAACTGTCTTCGAACAACTGACAGAGAAGAACGAAGCGGCCACTGAGTTCCAGTCCGTTCAGGGTGAAGGAGAGCTTGATTTCTCGCCAATCTGGTGAGCGACGAGACCTGCATGGCCGGCTGAGCCTTCACATCCCAATACAGTTCATTGCGTCTGAAGATATTCCTCCGCTGCTCTCAGCAGCGGGTCAATGGTATTCTCCTGGATGTAGTGCGGCGGACACCACGGAATCCATTCCGCACCTTCGTGCTCTGTCAGCAACGGGGTCACTTGCCCGGGCAGCCGTGCCATGAAGATCACTAATGTCTTCATCACGACGCCCTCCCCCCCGTATCGCTTCTGATCGACTGGATACTGCAGCTCGAAGCGGAATTCTGTCTCGATCTGGATGGCGTCGGCGGTGATCCCGGTTTCCTCTTCCAACTCGCGAAGGGCGCACTGCAGTTCCGACTCCCCCGGATCCCTGTGACCCTTGGGCAGATCCCATCGGTGCGGATGCTTCATCAGCAGGAAGGATTCCGGACCATCTCCACAAAGGATCAGAAAACCACAGGCCAGCGGTTGATGCATGGACTTCATCCTTCAGATAGCACCAGTATGCACATCCACTCCGATTCCAGCGACTGACGCGCATGATCAGCCTGAATCCGTGGTGCACCAACGTCAATTCGCCTGAGCGATCTGGTTGCAGAAGTGACCACTGTCGCTGCGTGGTTCACACCCAATTCCTGTTCACGAACACAATCGGAGTTTCTAGACTTCCTGTCGACGAATTCAGCGCGATATCGACCGAATACCGGCAGGTTGCCCGTTGCAATGGCCCCACAACGATCATCGATTTGTCGTCGACATATCAAATCGAACAGTTGACTGATTCACGGAGCTCTCTCGTGTCCGATGCCGAAATTGTGACTCACCACACCGCTTCTGCCAAGTGGCGTCTTCTGGTACCTGGGCTGTTGGTGCCAGCAGTCTGGTCCGCGATTTTCGGGAATACGGAAACAACTCTTCCTCCGTTAATCGTGCCTGAGAATCAGCCTGGCCTTGTCTTTGAAACTTACTACTACCACAGTCCGCTCGAAGCTCCATCCCAGCCAGTGGTTTCCAAAGAGTTCTATTTTCGCAATGAGGGCTCCGAATCCGTTCAGATTACGGATCTTGTTCCCAGCTGTGGTTGCCTGAAACCAACCGCCTCTGCTCCCGAAATCGCTCCGGGAGAAATTGGTCGAATTACCATTCCAGTTCGCACAGCAAATGAACCGTCCGGCACGCGAGAATACCTCGTTACAGTTCGCTATTTGGATCCCAGTCCGCGTGAAGCAACGCTGACATGGAAGGTCGTTCTGCCGGAAAAGAAGCTCCTGATCGAACCTCGGGTACTGATGGTCATCGGAGATGTCGCCGGAGCTGATTCCCATGAAGTCTTCGTCTCCGACTTTCGAAGTTCGCATCAGGAAAACCCGCTGCAGATTTATCGAGTGGAATCTGCACCCGATTTCATTAACGCCGAAGCAGCGGGCCAAACAAGCACTGCGACCATGTCCCGCACCGGGTTGAAAGTCGGCTTTTCTGCAGAGATGCCTGCTGGGCAGCATCGCGGCATGATCACACTGTTTACCAATGATCCGGAATACCCGGCTCTGCAGATTCCCGTGATTGCGGGCAGGCCTTTGAAAGCTGAGGACTCCGTCGTCGACGTGAGTCCTGAACTCCCACGAATCGTAGTCCGCGACGACCAGCCTGATCAGTCCCAGGGGACCGATGTCGTGGTCACTGCCCCGGCTGACTGGACGCTGACCACGGTGGACGTGTGGCCCAAACAACTGCACACGGAAGTCTCACAACTTCCCGAGTCAGATGCTGCGACGGCAAATCAGAGGACAATGAGTATCCGAGTAGACTCGCTGGAGCGGCCGGACGCAGGTGTGGAACAGGGCATCATTCGGGTCCTGTGGTCCACCCCCGAAGGAAATCGTAGCGTGAGTTTCCCAATCTCCATCGTCAGAATCTGAAGCGACCGTTATCAGTTCGCAAACCGATCCGCTGCGCACTCTGACCTGATCACGAACTGGTCAACTTCGGGCCTAATTGACACCGGATGAATCAACCCATCAATTCAGGATATTCAGATCTGCGGACGGCACGGACGGGGCGGCCGCAACAGCCTGCTCGTGGTTGTCGATGTACTGGTAAAAGACGTTGCGTTGCCTTGGAATATATCCGGCATTTGTAATGCACTTGCGGATTCGGTCAACGGTCAGGTGATGAACGGTTCCGGCCTGAGACACAACATTCTCTTCGATCATCAGGCTGCCCATATCGTTAGCACCAAACATCAGGGCAAGCTGACCAATCTTTTCACCCTGCGTGACCCACGACGACTGAATGTTGGGAAAATTGTCGAGGTACAAACGACTGACTGCCTGCATCCGCAGGTACTCGAAAGCCCCAGCAGCCGGGAGATGCGACATGTCCGTATTCTCGGGTTGAAATGTCCAGCAAATAAACGCAGAGAACCCGCCGGTTTCATCCTGCAACTGTCTCAGACGCTCGAGATGTTCAATACGCTCCTCCAGCGTCTCAACGTGCCCAAACATCATCGTGGCAGATGACTTCCCACCGAGCTCATGCCACACCCGCATCACGTCGAGCCAGCCATCGGTCAGAACTTTGCCGCGTGTAATTTCTTTCCTGACTCGGTCGACAAGGATTTCACCGCCGCCACCGGGGATGCTGCCCAGCCCGGCATCACGAAGCCGTTCCAGCACCGTGATCAGAGGCAGCCGACTGATCTTGGTGAAGTGGTGAATTTCCGGCGGACTGAAGCCGTGAATATTGACCTGCGGGAAGTGCTGCCTCAGAGTGGAGAGCATCTCCTCATACCATTCGAGAGGAAGCTTCGGGTGCAGCCCGCCCTGCAGCAAAATCTGATCGCCCCCCAGAGCAACAGTTTCCTCGATCTTTTCGAGCAGCGTCTCCATCGGCAGGACGTAGACATCAGGGTGGCTCGGTGGACGATAGAACGCGCAGAAGTCACAGACCGCGGTACAGGCGTTCGTGTAATTGATGTTTCGATCGATGTTAAACGTACGAAAAGGCTCCGGGTGCAAGCGGCGGGTCACCGCATCCGCAGCGCTGCCGATCGCCGCCAGGTCGTGACACTTCAGCAGTGCCACCCCTTCTTCAGCAGTCAGTCGTTCGCCGCCAACTGCCTTGTCAAGCAGTGACGAGATCTCCGAAGTTGAGTTCAGCATGTGTTTTCACCAGGTTGTGGCTCAGAGCCAGTTCATGAAACAGACGAAGTCCGCTCCGCTCTGCCGAGGATAGTCGATAATGCAGGTTCTTGGTCAGATACTGAAACGCCGTTGATTCTGGAATGCCGATCAGGGGAGCCTGTTCAGCGGCAATCTTTTCAGAGAGCTTCACCCCCTCGTCCCGCGCCCGAGAAAGACTCATAGCGAGAGACTCTGTCGCACAGTCCTCATGGGCCGCCCAAATTGCGAAGACGAATGGCAAACCCGTCCACTCGTACCAAAACTCACCCAGATCGATGACGCAGTTGAAGTCCCCGACGGGTTCATGCATCGCACGGTCGCCAATCAGCAACACCGCATCCGCGGTCGAATCCTGCAAGCCATGTGCAAGACTGAGTTGTTCGGTCCTGGGAAAGGCACCGAAATGTTCCGCGAGAATGATCCGTGTCAGCGTGGCACTTGTCCGCGAACCGTCATCCAGCGCCAGACGTTGCACCTGCCCCGGACTGGTGCGGCAGAATAGCCTGACACTCAGAACTTCGCCGCGAGCCGCGACACAGGCATCTGAGGAAATCCGCAGATCCGGAATACGGAAAAATTCGATCGAGGGAATCAGCGCTGCATCAAGCTGACGCTCACGCAGTCGGTTCGCCAGCCGACTTGGGAAATCCAGAGAGATCTCAGCCTGAGGCACACAATCGTACAGCGTTTCAACCAGTGGCCTGGAATTGAGGTAGCTGACAGCACCGAGGCGTAGGAACTGATTCATCGGTTCGGACATTCCGGAGATTTTGCAGTTGTGGAGTTGTCGCCGCACGAAATTCAGTTTCGCAGTATAGACTTTGGCAGCGTGCTCTCAACGCCGTATCAAGGCCCGCGGTCACATGAGGGGAAAACCGTAAGAAACGTTCACAGATTAACACTGAAAACCGATGCAACTGCCGACCAGAACCGCTTGATCAGCGTTTATCGAAACCGGATACTCGGCAGAAGCGGCAGACTCGCCGGTTCGGGGAATCGCAGATGGCAACAAAAGTCCCCGACAGCCTCTGAAACTGCACCGCTGGATTCGGCAAAATCGCAGCATTTTCACGGCTGATTCCTTTCCAAATCCGCTTACTCCCCAACCGCAACATCCGCCTGCAAAGACAGATCACGTCATGAGCCAACAGACCGAGAACAGTCTGGCCGGCAACTTCGATCAGCAATTTATCGGCCTTGAGACGGCTTCAGCCGAGTTTGTTCCAGCTCTGGTCTCTCTGATCCTGAGTGAGGCCAGAAGACATCGTGCGAGCGATGTTCATCTGACGCCTGAGCAGGACTCCCTGTTGATGTACTGGCGTATTGACGGAGTCCTGCACCGAATTGCAGCGTTCAACAAGTCCCTTTCTGAGAGACTCGTTTCCCGACTGAAGGTGCTCGCTGGACTCCTCACGTATCGCACCGATATTCCCCAGGAGGGGCGAATCTCGCGTGAGCATCACGCGGGAGAGGTTCGTATCGCGACCTTTCCCGTTCTTTCGGGCGAGCGTGCGGTCATCCGGCTTTTTGCCGATTACGGCCAGCTGCAGCAGATCGCCGACCTGAACATGAATGACGACACGGAGCAGGAACTCCGCCAACAATTGCAGGCAACCTCCGGCGTGATCCTGATCTGCGGTCCGTCAGGCAGCGGTAAGACCACAACGGCGTATGCGTGCCTGCGCGAGCTCGTTTCGTCATGTTCGCTGCCACGCTGTGTCATGTCTCTGGAGGATCCGGTGGAAATGGTTCTCGCGGGTGTCGCGCAGTCCCAGGTGAAGCCGGCAGCAGGATTTGGCCTCGCGACCGGGATTCGCTCGCTGATGCGGCAGGACCCGGATGTCATCATGATTGGCGAAATCCGTGATGCGGAGACGGCTGAAGCTGCATTTCAGGCTGCTCTTACCGGACATTTGGTCGTGACAACTTTCCATGCTGGCAGCGCGGTTGAGGCGTTGTCGCGTCTGGGGGAAATGGGGCTCGACGCAACGCTCATTCGCAGCGTGTTACGACTGGTGGTCTGTCAGCGACTTCTTCGCCGAAGCTGCCCCTGTGGCGGCTTACCTTTGGAGCCATCACTGGGTGACCTGGAAGAGAGCATCCGGGAGAGCTCCTGTCCGCAGTGCGGGGGTACAGGATTCAGCGGTCGATTCCTGTTGACGGAACACATCGAACTCCAGCAGCGCGATCTCGCAGAAGCTGTACTTCAACGCGTTGATGCGATAACGTTTGCCGAGATCTCGCAGCGGGCAGGCTTCACCGATCTGACATCGCGAGCCCGGTCGGCGGTGCTCAAAGGACTCACCACCGGGGCGGAGATCTTTCGAATCCTCGGGCGCGATGGTTCAGCCCTCAACCCAGACTAGAAGACCAATACTCCTGTTTTCCACAAAAGTCTGAAGAACCCGGTCGTCTGATGGTCACTAGTCTCACACATGTCGAAGCGCTCAATGCAGAGTTGCACCAGCTCGTTCGCAGCGGAATTCCGCTCGAAGCTGGCCTCGCCGCTGCCGGGAAACGCGGGCAACGGAGCCTGCAGGGACTGTGTGAGCGCGTGCAGCAACGTCTGGAGCAGGGGGAATCTCTGGAAGAGATCCTTGACTCCGAAGCGAGTGTCCCGGACCTGATGGTCGCCGCTGTCGCGGCTGGAGTCCGAACCGGGCAACCGGCAGTTCTGCTGGAAATTCTTGGCGATTATGCATCTGAAGTTATTTCGATGCGATCGAAGGTGGTGCAGGCAGCCTCGTATCCGCTGATCATTCTGACCATCATTTGCTGGCTGCTGTTTTCTGTGGCCGGGCACTACAGCACAGTCCTGCTGATGGCGACGTCTGTCAAAATGTCGACCGATCAGCAACTCTCGGCAATCGTGCTGCCGCTACTCCGTCTGACTCAGGAATTCCCGGAATGGGTTTATCTGCCTCCCGCTTTGCTGACTGCTCTGGTGGCGTGGTGGATTTACAGCGGAAGATCATCCGCATTGCGGTTTGGACGAATTGGCGGTGTGATCGCATTGTTGCCCGGCATGCGGGTTTTGATCACTAATCTGCAATCCTGGGGGCTGTGTCGTCTCCTGCTGCAGCTGGTTCGATGCGAGACGCCGTTCCCTGATGCGCTCACTTGCTGTTCGAGGGCGATTGGGCCAACTCATTTGGGAAAACAGCTTCAGGAACTTTCCCGCGTGACTGCATCAGGCGATGCAATCTCACAGCAGAATACGCACTCCTTACCTCCTCTGTTAAGCATCTCCCTGATCCAGTCAGCCGGTGACGAGCAACTCCTGATTCAGACTCTGTCGTCAGCTGAAGTCTTCTATCGAAATCGGTTTGACCAGGGCTTGATGTGGTATCAGCTGCTGCTGTCGCCGGCAATGTTTTTGTTACTTGGTGGCGGAGGTGTGCTGATCTATTCACTGCTTGTTTTCTGGCCAATCGTGCAACTGTATCTCTCTCTGAGTCTGCCCTGATCGGAACCGTCTCCTTGCCAACGTATCGCTACAAGGCCCTGCAGGCAAATGGCACTCTGATCTATGGAACAGAGGATGCCGACTCACCGGCTGCGCTCGGCGAAAGCCTGCAGCGGATCGGACTCAAACTGGACTGGCAGGAAGAGATCGCTTTACACCTCTCCATCCGCCGGGCAGGGGCTCAGCTGCCTCGACTTGTGCAGCTGCGTGTGGGTGAGCGGATCCGTGAGTCCATCCTCACCGGCATGCCCGTGCATCACGCCATGCGGGCTGTGGCTGCAGAGCCATTCGACCATCCCGTGATGATGCTGTTCCCGTGGCTCATTCTGTCCTGTGGCCTGGTGACGGTAGCGGGAATCCTGTTGCACTACTCTGTTCCCGGCGTCAGCCCATGGCTGTACGGCGTCTCTCTTTTGGCCATTCCGCTGCTGATCATCCTGCGGCGAGTGTTGAGGTATCAACTGGAGCAGCGGCCGCAGACATTTCTGGAACAGACCGCTACGGCTTTGGAGTCCGGTTCAGAACTGGCGTCGGTATCGGGTCACCTGCTGCCGCCGGAATATCAGGCCGTCTCTCAATCCGGATTAGGTGCTGATGCATGCGGTCGCACAATGACCGAACTACAACCCGTGCTCGCGGCCAATGCTGTGGCCAGAAGCAAAGTGGCTGCTCGAATTTCCGGTCCGGCAGTGATGGCCACGCTGCTTAGCCTTGGCTTCGCCGCCTTCATGATCGGCGCCGTGCCTGTTTTCCGCGGGATTTTCGAGGAGTTCGCGATTGAGCTTCCCGCCCTGACAACGCTGTTTCTGAGCATTTCTGACACTCTCGCCATCCCCGGATGGAGTGCATTGCCGATCATCGCACTGGTGCAGTTTTCCCTGATTTTCTTCCTGTCCGGCCTTATTGTTTCCCCCTCCGCCGGTCATCTCACCAGCAGAATTCCTCTGGTTGGCTCCAGTGTTCACAGTCTGACTCAGGCTCGGTTTTGCAGCCTGCTGGCCGCTCTACTGCGGAACGGTGCAGCACCGGCTGATGCCGTGCGGGTTGCCGGAACTGGCAGCGGTGATCGCAAACTCCAGCAGGAAACAGAAACTGTCAGTCAGCAATTGATTGACGCTGGAATGGAGCTGTCTGTGGGCAGAAGCCTCACCGGTCTGCCTCTGAATCTGCTGCAGATTCCCTCAGCGACTGAAGATCAACGGAATCGCAGCGAGGTTGCCGATGTGTTCTCTGGCATCGCCGCCG
>JAFMMM010000162.1 GCA_017859815.1 Planctomycetota bacterium
ACACGAAGGAAATGCTGCCATTCGCGTGGGTGATCGCAAACTCGTTCGCAAGGGACTGAACGGCAACTGGGAGTTGTTTGACATGGCGTCGGATCGCACCGAACAGCATGACCTGGCGGCGGCATTTCCTGGCGAGCGAGACCAGTTACTGGCCGCGTGGCGAAGCTGGGCAAAAAAAGCTCAGGTCCTGCCCCGCCCCGGTGCAGGGAAACGCAGGAACAAGGGCGGGGAATAAGAACGGAACCCGCAGTAACCGGTCGTTCAAAACTTCCGCGGGACATGAAGTCAGTCGAATCACTTCAGCGGATCACCGGAAAGCCGGTCTGCAGGCGGCTGTCACTCTGAGTCGTTGAACCGCAGCAGATTCCTCACAGAAAGCACCAGGATGATCCTTCGCAAATCACGCAGTCACCTCCCGCTGGCAACAGCCCTTCTGGTCATCCTGCAGTTGGCATGGCCGACTCCCGCTTCCGCCGATGAAGTTGCGGCCCCTCCGGTTTCATCCGGCTCACTTCCTGCCGATCAGTTTGTGAATCCGATTGCGGAAGGAGCAGACCCGTGGGTGATTCGTGATCCGTTGCAGCCACGCTACCTGTGGTGTCTCTCGGATGGAAATCGTGCCATCGCGATCCACACCAGCGATTCTCTGACCAGTTTGGGGACTCGGCACATCGTCTGGCGAGCCCGCGGAGATGGCCCGTGCAGCCGCGAACTCTGGGCGCCGGAACTGCATTTTCTGGACGGTCGCTGGTATGTCTATTTCGCCGCTTCGGATGGCCGCAACGAGAACCACCTGACCTGGGTTTTGAAGTCCCGTTCCAGTGACCCGCTTGGGGAATACGATCTGCACGGACCCCTGCGAACAGGCGACGGCCCCACCAGAAAACAACCGAACATCTGGGCAATTGACATGACAGTGCTTCAGCACGCTCAAAAGCGTTACGCCATCTGGTCGGGCTGGGACGCGCCGGGAACTGATCGACAGTATCTGTACATTGCAGAAATGGCCAGCCCCACGAAGCTGAAGGGCCCCAGAGTGCGACTGTGCGATAACGACGATTTTCTGTGGGAACGGGTTGAACCGGGGCTCAGTCATCGCGGCCTTCACGAAGGTCCCCAGGTCGTGCCATTGCAGGGCCGCACACTACTGGCCTACTCCTGCGGAGCATCATGGCTGCCAACCTACAAGCTGGGTCTGCTGGAACTGACCGGAGATGATCCGCTTAATCCACAGCACTGGAACAAGCTGGAACAGCCGTTTTTCGAAAGTACTGAGCACACTTTTGGAATTGGGCATTCCTGTTTTGCGCCCTCGCCGGACGGCACACAATGGTGGCACATTTTTCACGCCAAGAGAGACCGGCAGCCCGGCTGGCGACGAGCGATCTTTGTACAGCCGATTGACCTGAACGGCAATGATATTCCGAAACCCGGCACACCGATCCGCAGCGGAATCCCACTGCCGAAACCGTCCGGAACACCCATGGCAACAACGGATTTGCAGCAGCAGCGATTCACCGTCTACGGCCACCATCAATTCTATTCGATCTCCCCGGGGGAAATCCGACTGGGAATGAAGCCTGACGCCCCCATCAATGACTACCGCAGCGGCGAAAAGGCAATGCTGCATCGAACAATCCCGAATGACTGCGTCATTGCAGTCAATATCGACTTCCAGGGAAGACGCGATGCTCGCGATGCGGGCGTGCTGTTTCGTACCTCCGCCGAATCTGTTGGCTACGACGCACAGCGCGGCTACTTTGCCGGCCTGATTCCACGGACCCAACTGGTGATTCTTGGTCGCACCGACGGAACGAAATGGCAGGAACTTTCCCGAGCGTCCGCAGAGATCGACGCCGCCGGACAGCACGACCTTGAAGTCACCATTCGTAGCGGGGCCATTGAAATCCGGCTGAACGGCCAGCGTCGCATCAGTCATCAGGACGACACGTGGAAAAACGGTCGCGTTGGGGTACGTGTTGTCGACACTGACGCAATTTTCAGAAACCTCAAGGTGGTCCCACTGCAGTAATTTCGCAGCAGCGGTCACTGCTTCGATGTCGGACTCGAAGTTGCAATCAACGCCCGCCAGCCTTTACACTGCCGGAGATGGGGCAACACACTGAAGGCGACTTCCGTCTGTGCAGTGAGGGTTACCCCACTGGGAGTCCGCAATGAAGTCCAGCCGTCGACGATTCCTGAAGGCCAACGGGGCCACCGTTCTGCTGCCATTCCTGCCATCACTCACTCAGGCGGCCACCGCACGTGAAGTGGCGAAACCCGCCAAACGAATGGTGATCGTCTACATTCCCAACGGTATTGTTCGGAGAGCGTTTTTCCCGGGCGAGGAGCAGACAGCACTGCCGGATTTCATCGGCGGTTTCAATGCTGACAAGGTCAAGGCGGATCGTCGCCTGAATGACAAACCCGGCATCACCCCGCTCGAAATCACGTCCACGATGCAGCCACTGGAGGACATCCGCAACGATGTCTCCATGCTTCTGGGGCTGGACCGCAGTTTCAAAAATGGACAGGATGTGCACGCCCAGGGGGCCTCCTGCTATCTCACCAGCCTGTCTCCTCAACAGGCAGAAGATCAGGGAATTACGCACCCCAATGGAAGGACTCTGGACCAGGTCATTGGCGACCATGTCGGTCATTCCACGGTCTTCAACACACTGGAAATCAGCTGTAACGGCTTCACAGCCCCGAAGGAGCCGATCGAATTCGACAACATCTCGTGGTACGGGCCTGGCCGAATTGCACCATCGATTCGAGATCCGAAGAAACTCTATGATCGCTTGTTTCTGCGCGAGGAGTACCGACAGCACGTGGTCAACGTGACCGACCTCGTTTTGGCCGACACCAAATCACTTACCCGACAACTGGCGCATGAAGATCGTGGGCAACTGGACGAATTCATGGACATGATTCGGGACATCGAACGACGCATCTCCCGCATGGATGAACTGCTGAAAAGCGTGGATGTCCGCGTCCCCAAAAATGAAGTGCTGCCACGTGGAGAATACATCCGACTGCAAATGGACCTGATGCTGGTTGCCCTGCAAATGGGCCTGACAAACGTCTGCACGTTCATGATCGGCCCGGAGCGATGGGATGCGACGCTGATGTACGAAGGCGTGTTTGACAAGCCGGTCCAGCATCACAACATGACACACAACCAAAAAGGAGACGGCTGGAAGGAGCTCCAGAAAATTGACATTTTCCACATGGAACAGTACGCCTGGCTGATTCGTCGCATGAAAGAGATTCGTGACGTCGACGGCAGCTCGCTGCTGGATAATTCCATTGTGGCCTATGGCGCCGGACTGGGTGATGGAGCAACTCATCAGTACTACGACCTCCCGATGATGGTCGCCGGAGGAGCCCAGGGACAAGTCCGACAGGGCCGCACGATTCGCCTTCAACCAGGCACATTGAATTCCAATCTCTGGCTGACTTTTGCCCAGCTGATGGGACTTCAGATGGACAGCTTTGCAGACAGCACCGGCCTGGTCAGCGATCTTTGGACCTGATTTTCGCGGGCATCTGCAGCCCTCACAAACGGCGGAGCCTTCAATGATCAGGCGTATCTTTCCGGCCCTGTTGCTGATTCTGCAACCGACGGTCACGACAGCAGAGGAAGAGCTGACACCAGCATTAAAGACACTGTTGACTGGTCGCTGCGCAGACTGCCACAGCGGCGACGACGCCCCCGGCAAACTGCAGCTGGACACCGTCACAGCCGATCAACTGCTGCAGAATCCTGATCTGCTGCAGGAACTCATGAAAGTCATCGACACAGGGGCGATGCCTCCGGAAACGGAAGAGGCCGTGCCACTGAATCAAAGAAAACAGGCAGCCGCCGATCTGTTCTCCATGTTGATCCGAGCGAAGCACCCGCCTCAGGAAACAGCCGCGCTCTGGCGACTCAATCGCTTCCAGTACAATAACACCGTCCAGGACCTGTTCCAGCTGAATCGCCAGGTGTTACCGCTTCCTGAAAAGCTGATGACTCGCTACGGCAACTGGCTGGAACCGTCACCCGATACTGCGGCGACCAGAAAACTGCCCGACCAGGTCGAAGCGCGTTCTCACACCCTGAAGCCCGCAGCAGGCCTGCAGGGTGTGCGGCCCTTCCCGAGAGATTTGCAGGCAGAACATGGATTTGACAATCAGGCCGACCAACTGACGCTGTCTCCGCTTCTGCTGGATGCCTTTCTTCGACTCAGCTATTCCGTTGTCGACAGTCCCGACTTCAATCCCGAAACCGCAGGGATCTGGCCGCAGTTATTCGCCAACCCCGTGATTCCGGAGGAAAGTACCGCTGTGCAGGCGGCTGAGATCCACGCGACCACAGCCCACGAACGACTGCAGTGGTTCCTGCCACGGATGTTCCGCAGGCCTGTCGACACCGAAACCCTGCGCCGCTATGCGGACTACGCAAGTGGGCGTTTGACAGCCGGTGATGACCTGACGGCGGCCATGAAGAAAACGGTTGCCGCTGCGATGTCATCGCCCCTGTTTCTGTTCCGCAGTCACTCAGAATCACCGGAACTGGCGGACTATACCATGGCCACCCGGCTGTCCTATTTCCTGTGGGGAAGCACACCCGACACGGAACTGCTGCAGCTGGCCGCAGACGGTGAACTGCGCAAGCCCGAGGTGCTTCGTCAGCAGGTCCGTCGCATGATGAACGATGCGAGAATCGAGCGTTTCCTGGACAGTTTTCCGGCACAGTGGCTGCACCTTGAAAATGCCGTTGTCGCCACTCCCGACCCTGCACTTTCCCCGTGGTTTCGAGTCGACAGCAGCCAGCCTGCATCTCTCCAGATGATTCTGGAACCGCTGCTGTTGTTTGAAGCGATGTTCCTTGAAAATCATCCATTTCGCGAACTGGTCAATCCGGCCTTTAGCTACCGCAGCGAATTCCTGCAAAGCTGGTACGAAACACCTCTGACTCCGGAACCGGTCGACGAGCAGCAGATGCTCGCGGACAACAGCGAAAAAGACAAGACACGCAGGCGACTCACAACGCTGATTGCAGACCATGAAGCGCAACTGAAACAGTTGCAGCAACCGATCCTGGAGCGCCTGCAACTGGCCGCAAAAGACCAGACACAGCCGGTGGACGGGATCAGAAATCTGGAACCATGGGCCGCCTGGGAGTTTGACGAGAATCTCAGCGAGTCGCTGCGTGGACTGGATCTGACTGCCCATGGCGAAGTCACTTTTCAGGACGGTCGAGTGGTCCTGAACAAGTCTTATCTGCAAAGTGGTCCTCTGGATCTCGAACTGAAAGCCAAGTCGCTGGAAGTACGCTTCATTCTGCGGAATCCGGATCAGCGCGGAGGTGGGTTGATGGGGACTCAGGGTCCCGGTGATTTCTTTGACACCATCGTTATTGGGGAACGTCAGCCGCGGCACTGGATATCAGGAAGCAACGGTTTTGCCCGCACTCTGGACTTTCCCAATTCCATTCCGGAAACGGAAGTAGAAGAGTCTGTTCACCTGGTGATGGTCTATGAGGAAGACGGAACCACTCGCCTGTACCGCAACGGCGTTCCTTATGGCGATTCGTTCAACAAGGGCAGGGCAGTCTTTCCCGCTCAAAAGACCTCCGTGCTGTTCGGATTGCGGCATCTCCCTGCTGGTGGAAACAGACATCTTGCAGTGGAGATTGACCAGGCCCGTCTGTACACACGGGCGTTGAATCAGGACGAAGTCCGGGCGGCATTCGAGGACCGCACCATTGTGATTGGCGAAGCAGCGATGCTGGCAGCCATGAGTGAAGAACAGCGTGCTCGTCACGCGGAGCTGGTTGCTGCGACGGCCGGAATTCGAACGAAACTGCGGGCCGTACCACCCAATGTCAACCTGCAGGACGTGAAGGCACAGAATCAAAAGCGGTTTGCGGACGAGCTGCGGCGTCAGATGAACACGTGGACGTTCCGCCGCGTTGCTCAGCAGGATCGGCGATACGGCGGAATCATTACCAACGCGGCGATGCTGAGTATGACATCCGGACCAAAACGAACACATCCGGTTGCTCGTGGTGTCTGGATCACCGAAGTGATTTTCAACGATCCCCCCAAGCCGCCGCCGAACGATGTTCCTCCCCTGGATGAGGACGCGGCAGACCCCAACCTGACAATTCGCGAACAGTTCGCAGCTCACCGTGAAAACCCGTCCTGTGCCGGCTGCCACACACGTCTGGATCCGCTCGGATTTGCGCTCGAGAACTACGACGTCGTGGGCCGGTGGAGGGACAGGTATCGCAACGGCAGGGATGTGGATACCACTGGTAACCTGTTACGGCAGCATCCCTTCACCGGAATTCGCGAGTTTCGCTCAGCACTGCAGACGGAAGAGCCGCGTATCGTGCGGGCATTCACCGAGCATCTGCTTCGCTTCGCGCTGGCACGCCCGCTGACACCAGCAGACACAACTACCGTCCAAAAACTGCTGCAGCGAACAATCGCTGACAACCATGGTCTGCGGACGCTGGTGACCGAGGTTGCGATGACCGCAGCCACGGAAGTGCTGGAACAGCCTGTTGTCGGCGATTGAAGACAGACTGACTGAACCGCATTTTGCGCGCAGCAATGACAGGCGGATGGGAATTCGCCACACTGCGATTCCTACTGACATCACCCAGTCAAGGAACTCGTCGATGTTGCGTCTCTGTTCACTCTGCATGGTCCTGGTTTGCGGCCAGTGTCTTGTCGCACAGGACCAGGATTTCCGATTTTCAGATGTTTCCGAACACAGCGGTCTTTTGCCTCAGGCTGCTGGACTGATGGGGCATGGAGCCGGCTGGGGCGACGTTAACGGTGACGGCTGGCCGGATCTTTATCTGGCAACGTTTCACTATCAGGCTTCCCGTGAGAATCTGCTGATGCTGAATCACGATGGACAGTTTCGCATCGCAGTTGATTCCGCCACTGCAATTTCAACTCGTGGTACCGGGGTTCTGTTTGCAGATCTGGACAACGACGGAGATCTGGACCTGTATCTTGGCAGTATGCCGGGGCCCACTGGAAGTCGGCTTGCGGAACGCCACGGTCATGCTTTCGCAGGCTGCAGCCTGTTTGAAAACGACGGCCGTGGTCAATTTGCGGATCGCAGTTCCGGCAGCGGTGCCTGTCCTCAGGACTTTGGCGGACGCAGCGTCACAATCCTCGATATTGACGGAGATACCCTGCCGGACCTGCTGGTCGGTGAAGATCCGATTCCGGGGTATAGCGGTTCATCCACGCAACGGTCTCGCTTGTTTCGAAATCTGGGCCGGCTGACATTTCTGGATATCACCGAGGATGTGGGAATTCCCTCGGACGCAGCAGGATTGGGAGTGGCCGCCGCAGACCTGAATCAGGATGGCTGGCCGGACTTCGTGATTACCTCCACACTGGGGACACGAGTGCTGATCAACGACGGAACCGGACATTTTTCCGAAGCCGCAGAGGCTCGGGAAGTGCTGGCCTGGCCTGACGCGGGCGGCGACGACATGATTTGTGGAATTTGTATTGCAGACGTCAATAACGATGGTTTGCCGGATCTTCTGCTGGGGCAGCACTACAGCAGCCCGTGGGTTCAGCCAGTTGCCTGTCGACTGTATTTGCACCGGGGTTTGCGGAACGGCATGCCAGCCTTTCAGGACATTACGGAAGCAGCCGGACTGCCGAAACTTCCGCTCAAAGGACCACATGTGGAGGTTCAGGATTTCGACAATGACGGACTGCCCGACATCAGTATCAGCATAGTGAAATTCGCTCAGGGCAAAGCATTCCCGGTTTTGCTCAGGAACCTCGGCAACACGAACGGAATCCCTCAGTTTCGCTGCACGGCACTCACCGTGAATGACTTTCCGACTGCCGAGGATCGCAGCATTCATCGTTCAGGAACGTTCTTCGAGAAGATGGTGGCCGAACACAAAGTCACCTACTCCGCTCCGGGACCGTCCTGCGATTTTGACCGCGACGGGCGTCTGGACCTGTTTCTCCCCAGTTGGTGGCCGGAACTGCCCAGCCTGCTGCTGCGAAATACAACTGAGGGTGGCCACTGGCTGCAGGTGGAAATTGAAAGTCGCGGTCAAATCAATCGTCGCGGCATTGGGTGTCAGGTCGCACTGTATCGCAGCGGCAAGGCAGGGCAGCCGGATGGGCGACTGATCACACGCGAAATGGCCACCGGCTTCGGCTACGCCTCCGGCCAGGAACCGCGGCTGCATTTTGGACTGGGAGATCTTACCGAAGTTGACGTCGTGATTACTCTTCCGCATGGCCACGGCAAGATTGTACATCCTGCGGTCTCTGCCAATCAGAGCCTGAAAATCGCTGTGGAATAAATCGACATCGCCACAGGTCACTGAACCACGGGAACAAATCAACATGACCCGAATACTGATCATCGTCGTGCTGCTGTGTACTCCCCCGGCAATCGTCAACGCTCAGCGGAAATCCGCCGGACGCCCAACATATGCAGACCCGGCAGATCTCAACTGGCCACCGACATTTTCTAACCGCACCCAGGCTGCAACCTGCAACGGAAAGGAGTTGCTGCAGCCTCCTGCGACATTGCAGGACGGTGTGCGAATTGCCAACACGCCCCCGCGGGTCACGGTCCTGATCTGCCCGGATCAGGCTTATCCCGGAAATCCGTGGTCGAATTGGGGAGGAGGCTGCTTTCGCGACGGCAAAGCGTGGTTTGCGATTGGTGATCACTACGCCATTGGACGCGGGAGTGGAAGACACGGACGTGGCGATGCACTGGTTCAGGAATACGACGTCAGCACCGGTCACATTCGTACAATTGCCAGCACAGCCAGGCTGCTGAATCTGCCGGACGGACACTATCTGCCGGGAAAGATTCACAGCCGTGTGGATCTCGGGAGGGACGGCTGGCTGTATTATGCCACGCACCGCGGATCACCGGCGGCGGCCTCGACAGCAAATCACTACCGCGGGGACTGGATCCTGCGAACTCATCCCACGACCGGACAATCCGAAGTAGTCGCTGCTGCCCCGGTCGCCGATCACAGCATTCCCTGCAGCGTACTTGACCCCGATCGACTGATCTTCTACGGCTCCACCGCCGCGGGCCCCGATGCAAAAGATCAGCGCATCCAGTTCATGGCCTGGGACCTTCAGAGCGGCAGGATGTTGTACAGCGGTCCCAACGGGCCGTCGCGAGCGATGATTCTGGCGCAGTCCACCGGCAAAGTCTATTACGTGCCCGGTTCTCGAGAGGGCGAACTGCACCGCTTTGATCCCGCCACGGCTGCACCGCCGGTCAATCTCGGAATCACTCTCGGCATCCGTGCGGCGACAGACGAAACCGATGGTGGAACTGTGTTTGTTGTGTCGTCCGGGCAGGGATCAGGCATTCCAACACTGCGGGAATTCAATACCCGGAACGAATCCGTGCGGGAACTGGGGAATCCCGCTGTCGGTGACGAAAACTACATTGCTTCGATCACCTCAGACGCCAGCGGAGAATTCCTGTACTACGTGCCCGGAGCACATGGTGGCGGCTGGAAAGACGGATCTCCCGTCGTCCAGTTCCACGTTCCCAGTCGGACTCGCAAAGTCATCGCGTTTCTGCATCCGATCATTGAGAAACGCTTCGGGCTGACGCTGAAAGGCACGTACAGCACCGTACTGTCTGCCGATGGCAGTCAACTGTTCATCGTCTGGAACGCTGCACGCGGAACCAAAGCCTGGGACTGCTGTGCATTCAGTGTGATCACGATTCCGGCTGCTGAACGTCAGTCAGCACGGCAGTTGTGAATACGTGATGCAGCGTGATCAGCGATCACTGCAAACATCTGCAGTGGCGACGTATTCCCGCGGTCACTGCCGTCGAGATCTCTTACTGCACCATTTCCCTGACTGTTCCGATTGGTGGCACGGGCGACAAAACGTCCATCCGGAAGCACGTCAACACTGTGGCAGTTGGATAGCCGCGAGTGCACAAACCTCGGGGTTTCATCGCCCCGGCGAAACAACAGGACCTGGCCCTTTCCAGGCTGGCCACTGGTCACCATCACCCAGTGTTCGTCCAGACACCGGTCCAGATCGAAGACATCACCCTGCCCATCAGACAGAAATTGCGAGCAACTCTGATTGAAATCGCTGCTCAACTCCTTGCGCAGTTTGGGAACCGCTACCCGGCGAGAAAAATTGAGTCCAAATCATTGCATTCCACAGGTTCCGCAGGTGTGGGGGGTGGAATCCAGCCCTCAAAAACGACACACTCATCGACAGAAATCACGCAGCCTGCAGCGCTGCGAAGAGCCTCCTTTTCAACTCCAATCAGAGTTCCGCTATGAGATACCTGATCTGCAACCCGCTGATTTTTCTGTGCCTGTCACTGACCAGTAACGCGACCCGGGCAGCGGATCCCGCCTCATCACAAAGACCCAACATCCTGTTCATCTTCACGGATGACCATGCCGTCAATGCCATCTCTGCCAGTCGCAGCCGTCTTGCCGGCGTCGCACCGACACCCAATATTGACCGACTGGCCAATGAAGGCGCTTTCTTTGTCAACTCGTTCTGTGCGAACTCCATTTGCGGTCCCTCCCGGGCAACCGTCCTGACGGGAAAGCACAGTCACATGAATGGTTTCCTTCGCAATACTGCGAAGGGATTCGATTCGTCTCAATGGACTGTCGCGAAAAGCCTTCAGGGTGGTGGTTACAACACGGCCGTCATCGGCAAGTGGCATCTGAAATCCAGGCCGGTGGGATTCGATCACTGGGAAATCCTGCCAGGCCAGGGAAATTACTACAACCCTGTGTTCCTGCAGCAGGACGGCAGTCAGCAGCGATTTGAAGGTTATGTCACTGACCTCGTGACCGACAAGGCCATCGCCTGGCTGGATCACCGTCAGGATGATCGCCCGTTCTTCCTGATGTGTCAGCAGAAAGCGCCACACCGCACCTTCAGCCCGGCACTGCGACATCTCGGGACATTCGACAACGTGGAAATCCCCGAACCGGAAACACTCTTTGACGACTACTCGAATCGGAGCCGCACG
>JAFMMM010000163.1 GCA_017859815.1 Planctomycetota bacterium
GGATCTGGACATTATCGGCTCTGTCGACGAGGACGGTTCAGCCGCCGGGGCCGATGAGGTGAGTTCGGTGGCGGTTCAGGTGGCTCCGGTGGACGACACGGGTGCGGGTGCGACACCAGCAGAGGAGGTTGAGGCTGAGGTTGTGGAGAATGACTCCGGCACGATTGCGTGGATGCTGGTTTCGATTGCGTTTGTGTTGATGATGAGTTGTCCTGGCCTGGCTTTGTTCTACGGTGGACTGGTTCGCCGCAAGAATATCCTGAGCGTGATGATGCAGTGCGTCTTTCTGATGGGGTTGATGTCTGTCTTGTGGGCAGTGGTGGGCTACAGCCTGGCATTCGGATCCCCATTGATTCCGGGCTTCGACATTGTCGGTGGATTTGACCATGTTATGCTTTCCGGAGTGACTCCCGGGGAAGCAGGAACTGTCGACGCCCTGGCGATGGATCAGATTACTGTTGCCTTCCAGGGCATGTTCTTCATCATCACTCCGGCGCTGATCTGCGGTGCGTTTGCTGAGCGAATGAAGTTCACATCGATGGCGATATTCAGTGTCGTCTGGGGACTATTAATCTACTGCCCGATCGCGCACTGGGTCTGGTCGAGCACCGGTTGGCTGTCTGAGTTCAATGAAGCGGCCCAGGCAAAACTGACGGCTGGTGAGCCAACAGGATTCTATTTCCCGGCGATCGATTTTGCCGGCGGTTTGGTCGTCCATATCAGCTCTGGTGTGTCAGCACTGGTTTGTGCACTACTGATTGGAAAACGCGTTGGATTTCCAAAGGAACCGATGCCTCCACACAACCTGACGTATACCTGCATTGGCACCGGTCTGCTCTGGGTTGGCTGGTTTGGTTTCAACGGTGGCAGTCAGGTTGCCGCCGACGGGCGTGCTGTGAATGCAGTGCTTGTCACGCATCTGGCGGCATCTGCGGGGGTATTAAGCTGGTCTCTGGCCGAGTGGCTGAAGCATGGCAAGGCCGGTATTCTTGGAGCATGTTCGGGAGCTGTAGCCGGCCTGGTCTGTATCACACCGGCGGCTGGCTCGGTCACTTCCGGAAGTGCCATTCTCATGGGACTGGCAGCGGGTGCCGTTTGTTTTCTCTGCTGCACGAAACTAAAGAACCACTTTGATTATGACGATTCGCTTGATGCTTTCGGAGTCCACGGGATTGGTGGCACGCTGGGCGCGGTGCTGACGGGGGTTTTTGCGACATCGGCTGTCACCGGCCTGGATCACAGCAGCGGGTTGCTGGAGGGAAATCCGGGACAGTTGTTGACACAGTTGATCAGCGTCATTGCTGCGGTTGCTTTTAGTGCCGTGGGAACGGTGATCATCTATCGGCTGCTGGACAACCTTGTTGGTATGCGAGTCGAAGCTGATCACGAAGTCCAGGGTCTGGACATCTCCCAGCATGGGGAAGAGGGATATATCTTCCAATAGGTCGAAAGAGGGCTCTCGTCTGCCTGGCGGCAGCAAGGCAGACGAGCATATCATGGCGCGGAAAGGAGTGTGTGTGCAGCCGGTGGTATCCTCCTCTGACTGCTGAACCGTTGCCTCGTTTCTGGTTCTCAACAGGCAGGCATTTCGCCAACACTGATTTCGCCAACACTGGTAGAAACCGTCCCCTCACAGCCATGGTCAGTCGCCGGAGCATTTGCTGCAGCGAATACTGTCTGATGTGGCCACGTTCGGGACGCCCCAATCATTTATCCCACACAGGAAGACTCTGATGAAGCGAATTGAAGCCATTGTGCGACACTTCAAACTGGAAAGCGTGAAGGAAGCTCTGACGGAACTTGGAATCCATGGAATGACGGTGACGGAAGTGCGTGGATTCGGTCGTCAGAAGGGACACAAGGAAACGTATCGCGGGGCCGAGTACATCGTTGACTTCATGCCCAAGGTAAAGATCGAAGTTGTTGTTGAGGATGCGATGGAACAGCCCGTCGTGGAGTCGATCGTTTCCAATGCCCGCACCGGACAGGTCGGAGATGGAAAAATCTTCATTTCCAGCGTGGAGACCGTTGTGCGTATCCGGACGGGTGAAGAAAACGAATCTGCTCTGTAGGATGCTGCGGTCGGGGCTGTCGCCAGTCAGCCCGTATCCCGCATGGCTCCAGGGCGAGAGATTCATGTCAGCACCGTTGTCTTCCCGGTCGTTTGCCGTCTGTTCCGTACGCAGACTGATTCTGCTGCTGCTGTCGATTCTTTCTTTTCAGTCGTTCGCGGCAGCGGCGGATTTGAAGATTGCCCTCTTCGATATCGATGTGACACCGCGGGTGGGCCAGGAAATGGCCTACGACACCGTGGTGCGTGTTGATGAACTGACTTTGCGAGCACGCGGGTTGGTACTGTTTGGCACCGGTCGTCCAGTCGTCTTGTGCGCAGTCGACTGGATTGGGATCGCTAACGAATCTCACGATCGTTTTCGTGAGACGCTTGCCGGGGCGGCCGGGACCACCGTTGATCGTGTGGCCGTTCATACCCTGCATCAGCATGATGCGCCCGATAGCGACCTGACTTCCGAATCACTGCTGCGTGATGCCGGGCACGTCAACCCGGGACGGTATGATTCTGCTCTCACGCGAGACGTCCTGACACGTCTCGCAACTGCCGTGCAGCGGGCCTGTGATTCTCCGCAAATCGTAACACACATCGGACGCGGCGCTGCTGATGTGATCGACGTTGCGTCGAACCGCCGAATTCTGGACGACAACGGAAATGTGAAAGCTGTTCGCTACACCGCAACACGCGACCCCAAACTGCGTGCGGAACCAGTCGGTGTGATTGATCCAGAGGTCTCCCTGCTGAGTTTCTGGCATGATGATCAGCCGCTGGCAGTGTTAAGTTATTACGCCTGTCACCCGCAAAGTTATTATCGAACCGGGGTCCCCAGCCCGGACTTTCCCGGGATTGCCAGATTCGTTCGACAGCAGGCCGTTCCCTCAGCGCTGCATGTTCACTTCAACGGCGCCGGAGGCAACATTGGGGCTGGGAAATACAACGATGGATCGCCGGCCAACCGCGTCCAGCTTGCGCTCCGTCTCGCTGACGGAATGCAGCGTGCCTGGGAGTCAACACAACGGATTGCCGTAACCGCTGAGAGTCTGGGCTGGAATTCCGTGGCGGTTGCCCTGCCCCCGGCTCTGCACCTTGATGAGCAGGCGATGAGAACTGCAATTGCGCAGACCGAAGATCGCAAGGCAGCACTGGCGGTGGCGGATAAGCTGGCGTGGCTGCTGCGGTGTCAGGCTGGTCACAAGGTGGATATCGGCATGCTCTCGATTGGTGACAGTCGAGTGCTGCATCTGCCGGGCGAGTTATTCGTGGAGTATCAACTTGCAGCAAAGGCTGCGCGACAGGACCTGAACGTGATGATGGCCGCCTATGGGGACTATGGCCCCGGCTACATTGGTACCGAAGTGGCCTACACTCAGGGCGGCTACGAAACCAGCGAACGGGCTTCAGATGTTGCCCCCGAGGTTGAGCATGTCCTGATGCAGGCGATCCAGAAACTGCTGACCGACTGACCAGGCCAGGCAGTCGGATTCGCACGACCCGGTGTCAGCTTCGTTCGTTCACGAAACTGACGGTGAAGAGGCTGCGGACGCTGTGCGTTGACCGAATGGGGCCCATGACGCATGGGGCCGCCAACGAGCAGACCAGCATTATTTTCATCGCCGCAGGGACCGGCCTGCTGGCAGCCGGGCGGTCGGTTAGGGGCCTTGCCATGTGCGGGGATTGCGTTTGCCTGCCTGAAGTTCTCTCAGTCGTCGTTGCAGGAATTGGGCTGAAATCTCTTCGGCTTCCGCGCGTATGGCCGGGGTGTCAGTCCAGCTTTGTTGAAGCACAGCTTCGCAAGCGGGGAAATGACTGCCGTCGTCACCGACGCGAGTTCGTGCGTTCGCCAGCCGTTGCTTCATTTCCCGAAGCAACGGTTGGTGCTCAGGAGCATTTGCGAGGTTCACCGTTTCAGCAGGGTCATTGACCAGATCGTACAGTTCCCAGCCGGCTGGTGTTCGATATCCGCCGTCGTAGTTACAGCCGTAGAAATAGATCAGCTTGTGGGTCTTTGTACGGATGCCCACATGAGCGGGATTGTCATGGTGTGCCATGTGCATCCAGTATCTGTAGTAGGCTTCCTGTTTCCATTGCTCTGGCTCACCGTCGCCGCAAACAATGGAACGGAAAGACCGTCCCTGAACATCCGCGGGGATCTTGGCTGCCGCGAAGTCCAGCATGGTCGGACCGAAGTCCACGTTTTCGATAATGGCATCGGAACGCAGCCCGGCCGGGACGGCTGGCGGGTAACGAACCAGCAGAGGCATGCGCAGAGATTCCTCATACATCCAGCGTTTGTCCTGATAGTCATGTTCCCCCAGCATAAATCCCTGATCGCCGGTGTAGATGATGACAGTGCGGTCCATTTCGCCGCTGTCCTGCAACCACTGAAACAGTCGTCCCAAATTGTCATCGACGCCGCGCACACAGCGGAGATATTTCCGCAGATAGGCGTTGTAAGCGAAGCGGGTGTTTTCTTCGTCGCTGTAATTCTTCGGGTCGTAACCCGGCGGGAATTCGTCGGGGTAGAGTGCGGGCAGATCACCGAGATAGGAACGTCTGGGGTTGCGGGCGCCAATCGAAGTGCCAATGTGCGGCAGCAATTCGTCGTTGGCTCCTCGTGTGGCAATGGAACCGAACTGAGCACCGCGTTCCCAAAGTGTCGGCGGTTCCGGAATCTCTTTGTCGCGGAGCCACGACTCATACCGCTCCGCGTTGTCGAAATAATCATGCGGTGCTTTGAAATGATGCATCAGAAAGAATGGCCGGGATTTGTCCCAACCGGTGCGCAGCCAGTTGAGCGAGATGTCCGTGATCGCATCAGTGACGTGGCGATCGTCAAACTTCAGCAGGTTCTTTCCCCAACGGCGTTCTCCTCGGATTCTGAATTGCGGATTGTGGTACGAGCCCTGGCCTGGCAGCACGCAGTAGTATTCGAAATCCGCCGGTTCGGCCTTGAGATGCCATTTCCCAATCATCGCCGTGTGGTAGCCGGCCTGCCGCATCTGCAGAGCCAGCATCTGACTTCCCTTAGGCACCTGACCGGACAAATCGAACGCTCCGTTGGTATGCGCATATTGCCCGGTGAGAATGCAGGCTCGCGACGGTGAGCAGATGGAGTTGGTGCAGAAGGCGTTACTGAACAGAGCTCCTTCGTCTGCCAGACGATCGATATTTGGAGTGGGCGCAATATCCGCAAGGTGGCTGCGATAAGCTGAGATCGCATGCGCGGCATGATCATCGGACATGATGAAGAGAATATTGGGCGGCTCATCAGCGGGCAGCGTTGTCGCAGTCAGGACCATGACGGCGAGTAAAGCAGATCGAAGAGTCATCGAAGTGAGATTCAACAGTTGGTGACAGGAGGCTGGCATACTACTTTGTGATTCTGGCAAGGCGTGGTTGGGGAGGCTCACGGTGGCGTTGGATGGTGGTCGTTTCGAGCCGACGGTTGTGCTTCAGTCTCAGCTGATTAGTTCCGGAATGACTTCGCCCCCGAACTGGGAGAGTTGTTTGTGTCGCCCGGCATGGAACCAGGTCAGACGGCTGTCGTCAAGTCCCAGCAGATGCAGCAGCGTCACGTGAAAATCGCGAATTGGGTGAACACAGTCCACCGCGGACGCACCAAATTCGTCGGTTGCGCCGTGAATACCCGGCCGTACACCTCCACCAGCCATCAGCAGAGTCATGGCCTGATTGTTGTGTCCGCGTCCCATTGAGTACACGCCGCCCCGTTTATTGTTATCCGGAGTCCGCCCAAACTCGCCGGTCCAGATCACGAGCGTGTCATCCAGCATTCCGCGCTGTTTCAGATCGCGAATCAGTCCGGCCATAGGACGGTCAACACTGCGAATGCGGGCGCTGTGTCCGCGTTCCAGGTAATCGTGGCTGTCCCAGCCGCCGCTGAAGATCTGAACAAACCGCACGCCCTGCTCCACCAGCCGGCGAGCTGTCAGGCATTGTTTTCCGAAGGTGGCTGTTTCCGGTTGGTCGAGCCCGTACAGATTTCGGGAGGCTGCCGTCTCGGAGTTCAGATTCAGCACATCGGGAACTTCAGCCTGCATGCGGAAGGCAAGTTCGTAACTTTCCATGCGGGCTGCGAGTCGCTGGTCGTCGCTGTCCAACTGCTCGGCATGCTGTTGATTCAAACGACTCAACTGGTCGATCAGCCTGCGCTGCTGCTGCACAGAGCGAAATTCCGGAGGCTGCAGATCCAGCAGCGGGGAACCCTCCGATCTCAAGCGAGTGCCGCGAAATTGAGGCGGTAGAAAACCATTGCTCCAGTTTCCCGATCCGCCCTGCGGCAGAGCAAGTTCCGTCATGACGACGTAAGCCGGGATATTGCGATTCTCACTGCCCAGCCCCATCGTTGCCCACGCACCAATCGCCGGGTCAGCCCCCAGACGACTGCCGGTATTCATCTGGAACAGTGCTTCGGGGTGATTCAGGGACTCAGCCTGTAAACCTCGGTAATTGCAAAGCTCTGAGGCGATGTCCGGCGCTGCCAGATGGTTCCATTGATCACACATTTCAATCCCGGCATCGCCCACTTTGCGAAAGCCGAAGGGGCTGCCCACAAAAAATTTAAAGCCGGTCGCGAGACCACCTTTGAGGTGAGACTCTTGCTTGTGTCGCCGCTGCAGCTGAGGTTTGGGATCGAAGGTGTCCATGTGCCCCGGTCCCCCCTCCATGAACAGCATGATGACATTTTTCGCGCTCGCGGGGGTCATCGGGGCACGCGGACCGGGAGCAGCCTGCCTGCTGGAATCAGTCTCTTCTGCTGACAGTAAATCAGCGATCGCCAGTCCCGAGGTGAGGCCGGCAAGGCCACTCAGGACGCGACGGCGCGGGCTGTAAGATGACGTCATGGGGCACTACTCAATGAACAGGAACTCGTTGGTGTTCAGAAGAACAAGACAGAGATCGGCCAGAGCGCGAACATTCGCCGCAGCTCGGTCCGGCTTCAGATCCGGAACGTAGTTTTCGAAGGCCGGCAGGATTTCCGTATATGTGAACACATCCCCGCTGAATTCTTCCACCAGTGACCTGGTGATGGACTGTGGGAAGACGGTGGGTTGGGGGGTTACCTGACTGTGATACTGTTCGGACTGCTGTTGCAGTTCCTGCATTTGCTGCATTTCAACGCTGGAAGGTGACCGCAGCAGGATCAGTTCGAAGGCCCGTTGAAGTTGTCCGGCGAATGTGTCTGATTCACGCATCAGACGGACTGCAAGTGCCAGCGACCGGTCCGTCATCTGGTCACTGTTGAACAATGTTAGTGTTTGCGGTGTGACCGCAGCGGATTCGCGAAGCTCACAGGATTCCGAGGAATCCGGCTGGTTGAAAACAGAGTGGAACGGGTCCGGCAGACCTCTCACATGATAGGTGTAGATCGTGCGGCGATTGCGTTGCTCCGGCAACCGGGATGGCTGCCATGCCGGAGCAATGGAGAATTGAATCATCCGTGGCTGCAGAGCGACCTCCTGGTTAATCTCCGGCATCACAGGCGGCCCACCGGTTGTCTGTTGTAACTCTCCGGTCAGCATCAGGATCGAGTCTCTCAGCTGTTCGGCAGTCAGTCGCTTCCGCGGATAAACAGAAAGCAGCTGATTCGACGGGTCCTTTTTCGCAAGCACAGCAGCGTTCGGACTGCGGCTGGATCGCTGGTAGACGGCAGAATGCATGATGAGACGGTGCATGCGTTTGACGGTCCAGCCATTGGTGACAAAGTCGTTGGCCAGCCAATCCAGCAACAGCGGGTGGGTTGGCGCAGCTCCTTTGACGCCAAAATTATTCGCCGTGGCGGACAGACCACGTTCGAAATGATGTTGCCAGATGCGATTAGCGATGCTGCGTGCTGTCAGCACATTGGCCGGGTTTGCGATCCAGCGTGCCAGGTCCAGTCGGCGACCATCGAGGCTTGCGCTGATGCTCCAGGGATCGCTGGCAGAATCCGTGAGACTGACGGGAACCGCACTCAGGACACCCGGAGAAACTGATTCGCCGGGGGCCAGCAGTGAGCCTCCCATCAGAATCGATGTTTCCGGCAGTACGCTGGACCGCTGTTTTGGCTGGATCCGGAGTTTTCGTGCCGCGTTATAACGCTGATCTGAAGTGCTGGAGTTGAAAACACTTTGAGCGAAGGGCTGATAGCGTTCCAGTCGTCGATTCCAGATCCACTCATCCTGCTCCCGGACTTTCCGTCGTCCCTGCTCTTCGGCGGTCAGTCCAACGAATCGCGGGGGTTTCGTTTCATCCGGATCGGATCTGCGCGACTTCTCATTCTTGTAGGGCAGCCCACGTTCCGCGTACCATTCTTTTGCTGCTGTCTCCTGTTTATCCATGAGTTCGGCGAGGCGGCCCTGCGCATAGTCCAGCATCCGCTGAACATGAGCTTGTCCGGATTCAAAATCTGCGCGATTTTCCTGTGGCAGCAGAGGTACCGGCCTTTCTGCCATCTGCGTGGCAGAGAAAGCCGCATACATGCGGTAGTAATCCCGAGTCGGAATCGGATCAAACTTGTGGTCATGACAGCGACAGCACCGCATTGTCTGTGACAGAAATGCCTGCCCGGTAATGTTGACCACGTCGTCAAGCCACAGCTGCCTTGCTTCCTCCGGTTGCACCATGGCGTTGTCCCATGGGCCCATTCGCAGAAAGCCTGTGGCAATAATCCACTCTGACTCCTGTTCGGTGTAGTCGCCGTTCTGCTGGTGCATGTGGATTGTGCGCATGTTTCCATCGGATCTGCTGCGGACAGAATGATCAGCCAGTTCGTCCCCCGCAAGCTGCTCCACAATAAAGTCGTTCCACGGCTTGTCGGAATTAAAGCTGCGAATGACATAGTCTCGGTACCGCCACATATTTGACCGCTCATAGTCGTTCGACATGCCACCCGTGTCGGCGTAACGGGTCACGTCCAGCCAGTGACGACCCCATTGCTCCCCGTATCGCGGGCTGTCCAGCAGTCGGTCAATCAATTGCTCCCACGCAGTTGTTGCGTCTTTGCCTGATGCCAGTTCAAATGCAGCCACTTCGCCCGGGGTCGGCGGCAGTCCGTGCAGGTCCAGCGTGGCGCGGCGAATCAGTTCGCGGGGAGTTGCTCGTGGGGCGGCTGGCAATTGCGCGTGGTTCAGCTTCAAGCCAATCAAATGGTCGATGACCGCTGTCTGCGGCAGATCCGCCGGCAAGTGCTCGTGCACCGGCTGCAGAGGCCTGAAAGCCCAGACATCCTGCGGCTTGTAGCGACGATTTGACCACCCTTCCGACAGGCCTCCACTGGTCGTGATTTTGATCCCCTGTGCTGTTTCCTGAGCAGTCGCGTCTGCGGCACGAATCTCTTGCTGTGTCGCTTCGTCCGGCCATGGTGCACCTGCGGAAATCCAGGCTGTCATCAGAGCGATCTCAGCTTCGCTGAACCGATCCGCTTCCTTGGGAGGCATTTCAAGATCGAGGCGACGGATGGCATTCACGACGGTTCCGCCGGAGGGATCCCCCGGCACGATGCCTGGCTGGCCGGATTGTCCACCCTGTAAGAGGTCCTGCAGGCTGGCAATGCTGAAGTCTCCCTGCTGTTCCTTCAGGTGACAGCCCCCGCATCGGCTCTCCAGAAGTGGAAGCACCTGAAGCGTGAATAACCGCTGGCCTGCACGCTTGTCACGCTGGGAGTCATCTGCCGCTGCTGTGAGTCCGATGCAGGCGGCAATGAGTATCAGCAGAGGTTGCTGTCGGAGAGGGCAAATTGCTGCTTGAAGTGTGCGTTTGGCGTTGTTCATGTCCTGAGTCTGCGAGAACTTCAGCTTGTGGTTGGCAAGGCATGATCCGGTCGACAGGCAGTCCAAAGACACCGCTGCCCTGAAATTGCAATCGCGTCTGACCGAAGGTGTTGGCCGCGACGAGTTTCACTGGCCGCTGTCTCTTGTTATACGTCGCAGGATAGCAAAAGTAACGCGGAGTTCTTACGGTGCTTTCGTTTTGCCCTGCTTTGCTGCGTCTGGACGAAGAATTGTCCGCTCCTGCCTGAAAGTGTCCCATGATGTCATTGCTTATGCCAGCTGCGAAATCGATGCAGGTCTCAATGTTGCCTGCGGCCTGCCTGTTTCTGTTCGCCATCCGAAATAGTGCTGCTGTTGATCCGACTCCCGTCTTTCCACAACCCGCCGATGAACCGGCTTTTGCGGAGCGAACCGAAGAAACAGTCTGTGGCTGGACCGTGCTGATCGACAAAAGACTCCGGGAAAGACAGGCGGGAGAAACGAAACGGGCTCTCGAATTGCTGGAAGCTCAGCTGAAAGAGATTGAACAGGTGCTTCCGCCAGCGGCCACCGCCAAATTACGAACCGTAAAGCTGTATTTCAGCGTTCCTTACCCCGGAAGTGGCCCACGGGCGGAATATCATCCAGGGGCCGGCTGGTTGCGCCGGAATGGGCGGGATCCGGCAATGGTCAAAGGTGTTGAGTTCACCAATATCGCCATCTTTGAACGTGAGGTCAGTCGCATGCCGAATTTTGCGCTGCACGAACTGGCTCATGCCTGGCACGATCAGGTGCTGGAGAGTGGTTTCGGCAACGAGCAGCTGCAGAAGGCATATGCCAGAATGAAAGACAGCGGCACCTATCAGAACGTGGAAAGACGGTTTGGCAGTGGCAGGCCCAGTCGCAAGGAGGCCGCTTACGCTCTGACCAATCCGATGGAATACTTCGCGGAATCTTCGGAAGCCTTTTTTAGCACCAACGACTTTTTCCCATTTCATCGTCAGCAACTCAAAAGTCACGATCCGGAAATGGAAAAGCTGCTGCTGCTGCTTTGGGGGGTTCAGGGCGAGTAACCATCAAATCCTGCGACTCTTGATTGGAAACGTCCCTGTGCGAGTGCCCCCAGGGCATGCCACGCAGTTCACCTGGCAGCACGAAAAAGTTGTGGGGATCCGAGA
>JAFMMM010000012.1 GCA_017859815.1 Planctomycetota bacterium
TACACCGGGCGGCACAGTGGTCGGGGCGACGGACCGCAAAGGGTTTTCCGCAGTTGATCGCGTGCTGTCTCCTGAGAATTTCGTCTCTACGGTTTACACCAAATTGGGCATCAATCCGAACCGTGTGCTGTATACACCTCAGGGACGCCCAACTCATCTGGTCAGTAATCCGGAGCCGATCCACGAACTTCTTTGACGTTCAGTTCAGACAGGCGGGCGAGTCAGGAGTTGCCAGAGAAGATGGCTGATATTCGAATTCTGTCCCTGCTGGCGGCGAGTATTATTCACGCCGGGATTTCTCATGCGGGGGATCCTCCCGTGCTGAATCGACTGACGCCTGCGGGCGGCCAGCGTGGCAGCGTGGTCACAGCGACTCTGGATGGAAAAGCCGGTACTGAGGGGACAGTCGCGTCGTCCCGAAGCGGACAGCTGCAACTGAGTTTTTCAGAGAAACGGGACTCACTGCAGATCACAATCCCAGCCGACGCCAGTCCAGGGGTGCACTGGATTCGACTTCATAACGATTTTGGTGCCAGCGAATTGCGTCCATTTATCGTGGGAGTGATTCCGGAGATCGTGGAAACTGAATCCAACGATCTGATTGCTGAGGCTGTCTCGCTGCCGTTGCCGGGTGTCACCGTGAACGGGGTGCTGCAGAAGTCCAATGACGTTGACTCCTACGCCATCAGACTGAATCGCGGTACAACTTTGGTGGCCGGAATGACGGCCAGGCGGATTCTTGATTCACCAATGGATGCCATTCTGCAGGTGACCGACAGCCGTGGGACAGTTGTTGCGCAAAATGATGACGATGTCACAACAGATCCGCTGGTGACGTTCACAGCTCCTCAGGACGGGGTCTGGAATGTGCGAACCTTTGCCTTTCCGTCAGCGCCCAACAGTACCATCGGATTTGCGGGTGCGGCGACGTATGTCTATCGGTTGACGATGTCGACCGACGCCGTCGTTCACCATACGGAGCCTGTTGTCCGACAGGCGGGCAGCGGCGCGCAGCGACTCCAGTTGAAGGGCTGGAATATCACAGTTCCGGAGGCCGTTCTGGCCGAAGACAGCAATGTTCTGACCGGTCAGTTCGCGCTGCCGCGGTTCGTTCACACAGTCTCCGAGCCGGTGGTGACGGAGGATCGGATCAGCGATGGCGTGTTGTCAATGCCGACGGCATTGTGCGGACGTCTTACTGACGAGCGTGCTGATGAGTACCTGCTGCAGGCAGGGAAGGGGGATCGCATCCGTTTTCGGGTGGAGTGCCGTCGTCATGGTTCGCTGATGGATCCGGTTCTGCGTGTCTATGACTCTGCCGGGACACTTCTGAAGGAAGTTGACGATATCAGCCGCACTGATTCGGACATCGATCTGGTATTCACAGCGCCGGCGAATGATCAATTACGGCTGGTTGTTGCCGACCGGTTTCTGAAGAGTGGAGACCGACATTTCTATGTCATGCGAATTGCTCCGCCAGTTGCATCCTGTCAGGCCACGGTCGCCGGTACTGCTTTCTCTGTTGCCGCCGGTGGTGAACTCAAGATTCCTTTGACCATTGATCGTCAGCAGGGCTTCGCAGAGAAGCTGAGTTTTGAAGTCAGTGGTCTTCCCGAGCAGGTGACAGCCACGGCAACGGTTTCGGAAAAGAGCGGAGATACCGCGAAGAAGGCAGAGTTGACGCTGCAGAGCACCGGCCAGGCCGGGTGGTCCGGGCCAGTGCAAATACGTGCCACTGGTGAAGAAAGTGGTCAGTCATTTCCTGCTGTATGGTCTGCCTCGGATGGCAGTTCCATTGATCAGTTATGGTTGACTGTTACTCCGGCTGCTGAGTGATTCGAGGCTTTCTGCGGATTCCTCGAACGGGGATTCCCAGCAGCAGCAGTCCACCAATGGTCAGTACGATCCCCACGAGTGCCGCAGTAGAAATGGGTTCTCCAAAGACCAGCACAGCGCCCGCCGCGCACATGGCATTCTGTGACGCATTAATAACATTTGCACGGCTGATGTTCAGTTGCTTCATGGCCGCGGTGATCGAAAAGAAACCCAGTGCGTTGAATGTCCCTGCGACAATGATCGTCCGCCATTCCGGCCACGAGATCTGCAGAATTTCGGCGGTCGATAATTGTGTCAGACTGGCCGGGCAAAGTGTCAGGAAGCCGGCACCGCTAAACAGAAACAGTGTCCCGGCGATGGGCATCTTTGAACGTACTGCGTGGCGAATGTAGACGCCGCTGACGCCATAGGAAAGGCCGGAAATGACGGCGGCTGTGACGCCCGGCAGTACACTCAGAACCGAGTCGGTGAACTCTGCGTCTGCAGGTGCAACTTCCCCGGCGTCGTCATTGATTGTTCTGGCCCGGGCTCCTGAGGAGAGAAAAATAATTGCTGTCATCATGACTGCGATGCTGGCTGCCGTTCGCAGCGTGACTCGATCTCCAATGACCAATCGCCCTGCGACCGCGCCGCTGCAGATGATTGATGCGAAACAGATGGGAACCGAGACCGCCAGTCCGATGTATTTGAGAGACAGCTGAAACGCAAAATTTCCGCCGATCTGGTTGAAGATGGCTGCAATTGCAATTGGACGAACAAAACTCCATTCCGCAAAAGACCCAAGTGACCGAAGACGGCGGTAAAGAATGAATGCAACGGCCACCAAAAAAGTGGGGATCGCTTTCGTGCCGGATACCCACATGTCCCATCCGATTCCGGCCTCCGGTCGGGCCAGATCTCGCAGAGCCATATTGGCGATGGAATAGGTGGCTGCAGCGGTAAGTCCCAGCAGCACCGCAGTGACCGATTCTTCAGGCGGTGCTGCGGGCTGCAGTTTGGAATCGGCAGACGCTGTGGTCATGGCTGTGACACCGTAAGAGTGACAGTCGGACCGTAAAGCGGAAATTGACTGCGAGAAAGAAGATGATGCCGGCACAGTATTGTTCCGCCGAAACCCGGAAACCAGCCGAGTTGCATGGGTTTCAACCGGAATTCTCAGTGGTTGCGACGGGAATCAGCATTTGCTGCTGCGGTTCGACCGGGAATGCGGGCTCAGCCTGCCGGATCAAGGCAGGCTTCCACGATTGCCCGAGCGTCCCGAACCAATGTCGATGCTGACGCTTCCTCCGGAGCCTCAGCGATGACCCGTACAATAGGTTCTGTATTGCTGGATCGCACATGGAGCCAGCGATCATTCCAGTCCAGTCGAAGTCCATCACCATCCTTCGCTGTGGCATCTGCAAATCGCTTTCGCAGAGCTTCACATGCTGCAGGGACAGCTGACGCCGGACAGGTCAGACTGTCCTTAACGATCACGTATTGCGGCAGACTGTCGGACCATTCCGAGAGTGAAGTTGACTTCTCAACGAGCCCGGCGAGCACGTAAGCCATGGAGACGAGGCTGTCCCGTACGTAGCCGACAGCGGGTTCAATCACGCCGCCGTTGCCTTCACCACCCAGAACTGCATTCACGCGGCGCATTTCAGCACAGACATTTGCTTCACCAACGAAACTGCGGTGGAATTCGCAACCATAGCGAGCTGCGATATCTGCGGTGACACGGCTGGTGGATTCGTTGACGACAACGGCCCCCTGCCTGTTTTGCAAAACAAAGTCGGCGGCCAGCGCCAACGTGAGTTCTTCGCCAATGTATCGCCCCTGATTATCGACAATCGCCAGACGGTCAGCGTCGGGGTCCTGAGCAAATCCGGCGTCTGCCTGATGTTCGCGGACGGCATCACACAGTCCACCAAGGTTTTTTGCGAGTGGTTCGGGAGGGTGTGCGAACTTGCCGTCGGGTGTGCCACCGAGCGTGACAACATCACATCCGAGAGCTTCCAGCAGTTGTGGACCGCACACGCCACCTGAGCCATGATTGCAGTCGAGGACCACTCGAAATCGCCGTTCTCGAATACGCTGTGTATCTACCAGCGAAAGCACTCGTTCAATGTGTACCGCAGAAGAGGAGGGGAGTTGCACGAGCGTGCCGAGATCAGAGTGTGAGGTCCACTGTGCTGTTGGTCCGGCAAGCAGATCCAGGAGTTGTCGACCAAGGTCGGCATTGAAAACAGAGCCGTCAGCGGAGAACGGCTTGAGTCCGTTCCACTGTACGGGATTATGGCTGGCTGTGATCTGAAGTCCTCCGACCGCGTCATGGTGGCGAACCAGAACACCGCAGGTGGGGGTCGTACAGATACCGGCATCGAGCACTTCACACCCGGTAGCCAGCAGTCCGGAGACGACTGCATGTCGCACCATCTCACCCGTGCTGCGCCCGTCCCGTGAGAGGATAACTCGCCCTCCCCGGAACATTGTTCCGAGTGCCGCTGCGAACTGTGTCATGTAGACCGGATCCAGTCCGTCTCCGATGACCCCGCGGAGACCCGAAATACTGAGAATACGATTGCTCATTGAGAAAACACCTTTGATTTGGAACAGTCCTGCCGGGTGATCTTAGGGCGATCCACCGCTCTGGTGACAGGTGGACTTTTGCCGATGTCGGCAATTGCAGTCAGGATTCCCGGGATCTGTGACTTCATGAGTGCATGACGAAGCCGCCGTCGACGTTAATTGTCTGGCCGGTGATTTCACCGGCTCGTTTGCTGCAGAGAAAGACAATTGCGTTTGCCACGTCTTCGGCCTTTTGCCATCGCCCCAGAGGGACAACCTGGCCAATTTTTTCCGTCGCCCAGTCATCGTAACTGGTATCGGCCTGCTGTTGTTCGGCCCACGACTTCCAGACTGACTGATTCAGCGGTGTACGGACCATGCCCGGGCAGACTGTGTTGACTCGCACTCCCGCAGGTGCGAGGTCCTGCGCGAGGCACTGAGCGAAATTAATATTAGCAGCCTTGCTGGCGCTGTAGGGAGGATCTGTTCGGGAACCAATCTGACCGGCAACGCTGGACAAAAACACCATCGCTCCACGTTGTTTCTCTGCCATGAACCTGCCTGCAACCGTGGCAACATGCGTCATCCCCATGATGTTCACCTGCAACGTTTTTTCCCAGGCGGAGGCCGGCACGTTGTACCACGGGAATCCAAAGCAACCGGAGCCGATTGCGGCACAGTGAACAAGAATCTCGGGTTCGCCGAATTTGTGGAGTGTTTGTCGCCAGGCCGCTGTCACGCTGGATTCATCGCTGACATCGGTGTTCAGAAACGGTGCCGCAGGTCCTGAGCTCAGTGGCTCCTGCAGATCCCAGATTACGGGACAAGCCGCTTCCTGCTGTAGTAGATCGACAACGGCGGCGCCGATACCGCTGCTGCCCCCGGTCACCACGGCGACGCGTCCTTTGAGTTCCAGATCCACTGTACGCGGTTCCCTTCTGCAGGTTGATGAGCGACGTTTCGGTTTTGCGATGGCGCTTGGAATATCGCCGGAGTTTAGCCTAATCTTTGCAGGTGTCAGGCAGGTCACCGCAGGGGTCTCCTGTTTTCCGACGCGCAGAGTACATTCATTCTGAGACGAGCCCGTCTCAGAGGGTGGCTGCAGAGAATCAGGCTGCAGAGAATCAGGCTGTGGAGAAGAGCAATGCAAACGGGGCGTCGTCAGTTTCTTGCAGCGACAGGAAGTCTTTTGGCCGGTCTGTCCGCAAAGAATCCTGCATGGGGGTTCGCGAATGACATCGAGTGGGCTGACGTTCGGGACTGGGGCGTGGAGGGACGTGGATTTCATGACACTGCCAGGTACTTTGACCGTCTGCCGTCGCGGGCCAAAGGAGTTGTTCGCGATGCTGTCTGGAATCTGAGTCGGCATTCTGCCGGCATGATGGTTCAGTTCCGAACGGACGCCACGGAGATTCACGTGGATCATGCTGTCACGTCGTCCAGTCTGGCCATGCCGCACATGCCGGCCACCGGTGTAAGCGGCCTGGACCTGTATGCTCAGGATGAGCGGGGCGTTTGGAAGTGGGTGGCGGTGCTGGCGCCGCGCGAGCAGTCAACGAAGAAAGCCATGGTAACCGGTCTGCGTCCCGGGCTGCGTAATTACGCGATTTATCTGCCACTTTACAACGGCACTGAACATCTCCGGGTGGGAGTTCCGGCAGGAGGTACTTTTCAGACAGTTGCACCTCGGCAACAAAGGCCATTGGTTTTCTACGGCACATCAATTACGCATGGCGCCTGTGCTTCCCGCCCGGGGATGCCTCACCCCGCAATTCTTGGCCGTCGTTTGAACATGCCGGTCATCAATCTCGGGTTCAGCGGTAACGGCCGAATGGAAGCGGAAGTCGGGAATTATCTGCAGGAACTCGACGCCGCAGCATTTGTGATTGACTGCCTGCCCAACATGCAGGCCGGCGAAATCAATGAACGGACCGTTCCTTTGATTCAACAACTTCGCGATGTCTATCCAGGCACGCCGATTGTGATCGTCGAGGATCGTTCCTATTCCGGTTCATGGCTGATTGAGGAGCAGCAGCGACGCAACGAGGGCAGTCGAGCAGCGTTGCAGGCACAGTACAAACGCCTGCAGGACAGCGGTGTGGACGGCTTGTGGTACATCGATGGCGAGACGCTGCTGGGGGCGGACCGGGATGATACGACCGATGGCTCACACCCATCCGATCTGGGGTTCTTCCGTCATGCAGACGCGATGGAACCTGTACTCCGCCAGGCGTTGAAGCAGGCTTAGGCGACAGCCGAACGGCCCTGAGCGTGGGGCCTGTTGAGATTGTTCAGCTCATGCATCAGCTGCGATGAGCTGTTGCAGCAACTTCAGTGCATCGCTGCGATTTTCCAGCTGTTGATCCAGCTGAGCGTTGCGAACCGCATTCAGCAGTGTGCGAATTTTCGGACCCGGAGCGATGCCCTGCTGCTGAATATCCTGCCCATCGATCAGTGGCGGCGGGCAAAGTTCCTTTGCTGACCATGCAGTGCGGAATTCGTCTGCTGCAACCGGATCGTCGTGCGACGGGAAGGATGGATTGATATCAGCAACAGCTCGGGCTGTTTGCAGCAGGATATCCGCACGAGGGTCTGCAAGCAGCGGACGCACAACGTGCAGCGGCTGCTGCCGAAACATCCGCAGACTGTCGAGCGACTCGATGAGCCATTCGACGGTTGCGACTTCCTTGTTGGACATGGTGAGATTGCGACAGGTTTGTCGAACGGTGCCGAGCCGATGCCTGGAAGTTGGTTTTTCCGGGGCGTGGAAGGGCAGCATCAGAATTGCTGCGGCCGGGAGGAATTCCTGTGACTGCAAACGCCCCAGCATCTCCGCCACATGTTCCATTGAAACTCCACTGGAGGCTGACGCCTGCTCGTAATCCGGAAGAATTCCGAACAGTAGTCCTGCCTGCTGCATCAGGCGAAACGCCATCTGCCGATGTGGGTGTGCCAGCATTCGCCGCAGTTCCTGCAGGATTCGCTCAGCACTGACCTGAGTGATCTGGTGAGCTGTCTGCGTCACGGACTGCAGGGTTTCCGATTCAATTTCAAATTGAAACGTGGCTGCAAACCGGACAGCTCTCAGCATCCGGAGTTTGTCTTCATTGAATCGATCTGCAGGTCGACCAATACAGCGGAGCAGATTGTTCCGGAGGTCCAGCTGTCCTCCGACATAATCGATAACTTTTTCATTCAGCGGGTCGAAGAACATGCCGTTGACCGTGAAGTCTCGTCGTCTGGCGTCCTCTTCCGCACTGCAGAACAGCACGGATTCCGGTCGGCGTCCGTCAACATATTCTCCATCGGATCGGAATGTGGCAACTTCGGTCTGCAGACCGGTTCCTCGCGGCCCGAGGACGATGATGACGCCAAATGCAGCCCCAATGGAAAGTATTCGATGCTTTCCGAAGAGTGCTACGATCTGGTCCGGCGTCGCGCTGGTGGCAACGTCGTAATCAACTGGCTCACGTCCCAGCAGAGAGTCTCGCACACAGCCGCCGGCCCACAGTGCGACGTGCCCGTGTTCATGGAGACGCTGCACGATGTTGAGAGCCAGTTGGCGTGGTGTCATCGTGGAAGTTGGCGGCGACATGATTGGGTGCCATCGAGAAATCAGGGACGGGAAGACAACGCAGCAGCCGCGGAACGGTGGTGCCGGAATGATCGCCTGTTGCGGGTTTCAGGCCTTTCCGATCAGGTCAGGATGTCATGCACAACTTCGCCGTGGACATCGGTGAGTCGGAAATCACGTCCCTGAAATCGATAGGTCAGTTGTTTGTGGTTCAGCCCAAGCAAATGCAGGATCGTGGCATGCAGATCATGAACATGTACTTTGCCTTCAACCGGGCCGAAGCCCAGTTCATCCGTGTTTCCATGGACATGACCCGCACGGGTTCCGCCTCCGGCCATCCACATGGTGAAGGCGTCGACATGATGGTCTCGCCCGGTCGTTTCGCGAGGTTCCCCCATCGGTGTGCGGCCGAATTCTCCGCCCCAGATGACGAGCGTGTCTTCCAGCAGGCCGCGTTGCTTCAGATCCAGTACGAGTGCTGCCGAAGCCCGGTCGGTTTCGAGGCAAACTTTATCCAGTGCGCCGTCGAGATCGGCATTCTTACCGCCGTGATGGTCCCAGTCGGTATGGTACAACTGTACGAAGCGAACACCGCGTTCGATCATTCGTCGTGCCAGCAGGCAGTTGGCCCCAAACGATGGCTGCCCCGCAACCGCCCCGTAGAGATCAAGGGTTTGTTGCGATTCTTCCTCAAGTCGTGTGAGTTCGGGAGCGGCCGTCTGCATTGCGAACGCTGTTTCATATGCCTGGATTCGGGTCAGGATTTCAGGATCTCGAACCTGATTCATCCGCATCGCATTCAGTTCGGAGACAGTCGACGTGAAATCTTCCTGAGCATCGGCTGTGATCCCGGGGGGATTGGCCAAATTCAGAATAGGGTTTCCTCGACTTCGAAATGGAACGCCCTGTCGCGATGTTGGCAGAAAGCCGCTGGACCACAGAGTATTTCCGGCCCGCGGCCCGCGAGGCCCCGATTGCAAGACCACAAAACCGGGCAGATTCTGTGATTCGCTGCCGAGCCCCCATGTGACCCACGAGCCGAGGCTGGGGCGTCCGGGAGCCTGAAAACCACAGTTCATGAAGAGTTTCGCCGGACCGTGGTTAAAGACATTCGTTGAGACAGCACGCAGCCAGCAAACGTCGTCAACAATCCGGCGATGGAACGGGATCACATCGCTGAGATCCATTCCGCAATTGCCCCAGCGTGCGAAACGACGATTGGAACCCAGCAGTGAAGCTGTGGCCGGCAGAAAGGCAAATCGTCGACCTTCTGTCATCTCTGCCGGCGGTTGTTTGCCGTGGAAACTATTCAGTACCGGCTTGGGAGAAAACATCTCCAGCTGGCTGGGACCACCCGCCATAAACAGGTAGATCACCCGTTTAGCTTTGGGTAGAAAGTGGGCTGGCGGGAGCGCGACTGCCGGGGATTGGGCAGCGAGGTCATCGGCAAGAAGGCTGGAGAATGCGACACTGCCGAATCCAAGCCCTGACTGTTGCAGGAATGTCCGGCGGGCAGCGTGCAGATCCGGTTGCTGCGGAGGTTGATGAAACATCTGAGTATCCATGATGTTGAACAGCGAATTGGCAGGCTAGCGGACCATTCACGAATTGCGACAGTACCTCAGAGGCTGTGCGTTTTCCAGACTGAATCGGCAATGATGCAGTCGGACTCGACTGTCTGAACTGTTTTGAGAAATCGAATTCGGCAGCAGCTGTTTTTTTCCAGGGATCAGCCCGGCGCGGTATTCTTGGATCGGTCTGAGTCTGTGCATGATTTGAGGGGCGGATCTGCCGTTAGTGTCAGGTAATGAACCAGCAAACACCTGAGGAACTTAGTGAGCAATTGCTGACGCAGATGCAGAAATGGTGGGGCTATCCGGAGTTTCGCAGCCTGCAGAAAGCGTCCATGCTGCGCGTCATGCGCGACCAGGATTCGCTCACTGTTCTGCCAACCGGTGGGGGGAAGTCGCTTTGCTACCAGGTTCCTGCAGTCGCTCGCCCCGGCCTCGCCATTGTCGTTTCACCGCTGATTTCGCTCATGAAGGATCAGGTGGATGCGCTGTGCAGCCTTGGAATCAGTGCCGGCTGCATCAACAGTTCACAGTCATATGAAGAAAAACGCGAGGTCACTCAACGGATCCGCAGTGGTCAGTTGCGACTGCTTTACATTTCTCCGGAACGACTGGTGCAATCGCGGACGCTGGAATTCCTTTGCGGTTGCAATGTTTCGTTTGTTGCGGTCGACGAAGCTCATTGCATCAGCCAGTGGGGCCATCAGTTTCGGCCGGAGTATCGTCAGCTCAGTGCGCTGCGGGATCACCTGCCAGGGGTTTCCGTTCACGGCTACACGGCGACGGCCACAGAGCAGGTCCGGGCTGATATTGTCAGCCAGCTGGGACTTCGTGACGCCGAAATCCTGGTTGGGCCCTTTGATCGTCCTAATCTGTTGTATCGGGTCGAGCGAAGAACGGACGCTCTGACGCAGATTCGCGATGTGCTTGCAAGACATCGAAACGAATCGGGGATTATCTACTGTATCAGCCGAAAGAATGTGGAATCCTTCAGCGAAAAACTGAATGCGCTTGGTCACAGAACCAGGCCTTACCATGCAGGCTTGTCCGACGACCAACGAATGCGGACTCAGGAAGAATTTGCCGAAGAGCGAATTCCCATCATTGTGGCGACCGTCGCATTTGGAATGGGGATCGACAAGAGCAACGTGCGATTTGTGATTCACGCCGGCATGCCCGGATCTCTGGAAAACTATCAGCAGGAGAGTGGGCGCGCAGGACGCGACGGGCTGGCAGCTGAGTGTACGCTGCTGTATTCCCCCGGAGATGCGGAAACATGGAGGTTTTTGACTCAGGATCCGGAGCATCCCGAAGTCAGTGAAGCCGCGGAGCGTTCGCTCAGATCAATGCAGCGATACTGCACGGGAATGCGATGTCGCCATGCCCAGCTTGTCGAACACTTCGGGCAGGACAGCGAGCACGTCAACTGCCAATCCTGCGATATCTGTCTCAGGGAACTGGAAGAAGTTGACGACGCGGAAGTTCTGGCACGCAAGATCCTCTCCGGTGTTTATCGGCAGGGACAGCGATTCGGCGTGGCCTACACAGCACAGGTGCTGCGAGGATCGGGCGCGAAACGCATCCTTGAAAATGGCCATCAGCGTCTGAGTACATGGGGGTTGCTGAAGAATGATAGCGAAACGCAGGTCAAACACTGGATTGAACAGTTGCTGTCGCAGAAGTTTCTGCGTCAGACAGGTGAGTATCGGTGTCTCGAATTGACACAGGAGGGTTGGACGCTGCTGAAACAGGGCGGCGATGTCACTCTCGTTCGTGAGCGTCGGCAGGAAGCCGCTGAATCGCATGCGACAAAGCAGTGGGAAGGAATCGACCGCGAGCTGTTCAACGAACTGCGAGGATTAAGGACACGGCTGGCAACTCAGAAAAATGTCCCACCGTACGTAATCTTCAGTGACGCGACGCTTCGTGCGGTTGCTCGTGAGCGACCTGTGACGCCGGAACAGTTGCGCGGGATCACAGGCATCGGCGAAAAGAAACTGGAGCAGTTTGGAGCCGCATTGCTGTATGAGGTCGATCGCTGGAATCGCAAGCTGCGGCACGATTGATGCTGCAAGAAAAATCCAGCTGCATACTGCTGTTGGAACCTGCGACAGCAGGTTATGTGCAGATCGGTGTTAACACCTTGCCATGCACATCGGTCAGTCTGAAATCGCGACCAGCATAGCGATACGTGAGGCGTCGATGATCGAGTCCGAGGCAGTGCAGAATGGTGGCATGCAGATCGTGCACACTGGTGGGAGATTCGACCGCTTTGAAACCCAGGTCGTCCGTTGCCCCGAATGTTGTTCCGCCCCGTATGCCGGCACCGGCAAGCCAGACTGAGAATCCCCAGTGGTTGTGATCCCGACCGGACTGTGGGCGTCCGTCGGCGGCCAGTTCCACCGTCGGCGTTCGACCAAATTCTCCCCCCCAGATGATCAGCGTTTCCTCCAGAAGTCCTCGCTGCTCCAAATCTGTGAGCAGCGCTGCGATCGGCTGGTCAATCTGCCCTGCAAGTTTGCGGTGAGCCGCCTCGAGTCCGGAGTGGTTATCCCAGGGCTGCCCGGCGCCGTGCCAAAGTTGGACGTATCGCACACCACGTTCGACCAGTCGTCGCGCGATCAGCGTCTGTCGTGCATGAATGCCCTCACCGTACAGTTGATGGATATGCTCCGGTTCACTGCTCAGATCAAATGCCTCTGCTGCATCACGCTGCATCCGGAAAGCCAGTTCAAACGAGCGGATACGAGCTTCCAGACGCGGATCGGTTCGGTTCTTTTGATGAGCGAGATTCATTCGTTGCAAAAGCGCCAGCTGCCGCTGCTGCTGTGGCGACGAAATCTGTGGGTGGTCAATGTTCTCGATCAGGCGGCTCACTTCGGTGTGCTGAGTATCCAGCCAGGTCCCCTGACAATTTCCTGGCAAAAAGCCTGCCTGCCAGTTTTCGGTGTCCTTAATCGGCAGTCCGCCCGGGCACATTGCGATGAAGCCGGGCAGATTCTGATTCTCGCAGCCAAGGCCATACAGAGTCCATGCGCCGGCGCTGGGACGCGGCTGCACCGAATCTCCACAGTTCATTAGCATCAGCGACGGCTCGTGATTTGGAACTTCTGCGTGCATTGAGCGGATCACGGCCAGTTTGTCTGCATGCCGGGCGGTCTGGTGAAACAATTCGCTGACCGGCAAACCGCTTTCTCCGTACTGTCTGAACCGGAAGGGGGAGGGCATCGCCGCTCCGGTTTTCCGTTCGGTCAACAGGTTCGTTGGTACGGATTTTCCACTGAAACGCTGAAGTTGGGGTTTCTGGTCAAACGTATCAACGTGTGACGGTCCACCATTCAGAAAGAAGTGAATGACACGTTTGGCCTTCCCCTCAAAATGGGGACCAGAGCTTTCGGACTGCTTTTGATCATCAGCAATCAGAGACTGAAGTCCCAGCGAGCCGATGCCAAGGCCGCTGCTGCGAAGCAGTTGTCGTCTGTTGAACGTACGGATTTGCTGTTGCACAAACTCACTCCGCAGCATGGAAGTCAGACGAGATCGTGAATCAGCCTCGTCCTCACAGATCGGCTGACGTATTCCCCGGCTCAGATACTAGCTGGAATCGAACCCCAGTGGCAGTCACCGGGGCATTCTTAGCGAAGCCAGCCCCTGCCACCCCACGGGAATTTCAGTGGGTTTCGGCCCCGCCAGAGTCTGCTGCGGCAAGACAAATGCGGAATTCCCTTGATCGCAGCAGTGCTCTGGCGAGCGATGCCGAATTATTTAGACAAAAAAACGGTGCCAACTGTTGCAGTTTGTCCGGAATTGACGATTACAATTCCAGAGACGGTGACGAGACGTGTTTTTCGTCAGATCGCCCGCGTACGGAGGACGCTGTTGAAAGTTGCTCCGGAGGCCGAAAGGTCTCGCAATCGCGGTGGGGAATGTCTGCCGCAGCGGCGCAAGTTTCTTTGAAAACTCGTCTATTTCACAGGTGCGCGTCGTTGCTAGACTCAAGTGTACGGGTTGGCGAAATTTGCGGGTCCGCGTAAGTTTGGCTCGGAAACGTGGCCTCGCCCCAGGAGTGGTCAGCCCCGGATGTGGATACCGAAAACTTGTGTTGACTCGTTTTGGGATCTGCCAGCGGCTCTGCATGAACGGTTGAATAGATCGTTTGAGTGGGCCCGACGGCCCTGTCGTCGCTACAGTAGTGGCCGTTTTTGCTTTAGCATGCGGATCTTTTGACTGGATAAAAAAATGCTTGCAGCAGGTCTCAGGGTGGTTAGTGGAACGCATGCCGGTGAGGTGATCCAACTTAACAGTCGTAAATTTTTGATCGGCCGGGAACAGGATTGCCACCTGCGACCAAACAGCGAAATGGTCAGCCGCCACCATTGTGCGTTCTCCCTGGACGAGTTTTCAGTCCGATTACGGGACCTTGGCAGTACTAACGGTACGATGGTCAACGGCCAACGGATTCGTAGTGAGGTTGTACTGGAGAGCGGTGATCGCGTCGTTATCGGAAATCTGGATTTCGTTATCGAGATTTCGCAAGAGCAGCGTGCAGCAGAAGACAGTGTTACCCGAGCGTCGACGGAAGTGGTCGCGGTTCAGGAGACGCAGGCGACAGATCCGGTTGTTCCACAGCAGCAACCGCCGCAGGTTCCTGCTGGTGGCGACACTGTTGTTCTTCCAGTGCAGGGGATGATGCCACCGGGACAGCCATTCCCAGGAATGATGCCGCAGATGGGTTTTCCGCCGGGATATGGCATGCAGTCTCCGATGGTGCCGGGGTTTGGGCAGGTGTATCCGGGGATGATGTATCCTCAGATTGGTGCGGGGATGCCGGGGCAGCAACCGGCGATGATGCCGGGGCAACCTCAGTCGGCTGAAACGCAGGCTGAGCCCAAGCCTCCGACAGTGGATGTGGCTCTACCCGACCCCAGCGAGACTGGGGTCAAGGAGCAGCCTACGGGGCAATCCAAAGGCAGTACCGGCTCGGACAAGTCCGACGGAGCAAAGCCGACCGGTGCCGCTGAAAATATTATCAGGAAAATGATGGGTCACGGACGGCCACCGGGCAAGGGCTAGTGGGTTCTAGCTGCCACATTAGCATTGTGAGTTGCCTGGGATTCAATAAAGACTGGTGAATGCGTTAGCCCGACCCCGTTCGGCAGACGGTTCGACGCAGTGACCGAACTCCCGCAGAGAGGTGAGGCCATCATGGCAGAACAGTCAGATATTCAGCGGCGTTACCGAGAGTTTCTGGACCTGATGCCGCTGACTCTCGCCCTGGCAGGCTTACCACCCAGTGATCCCGGGAAGTATTTCACCGCCGAGCAGATTGAATCACGCCTGTTCACAATTCGGCATGCGTGGAAAGCGTCGCGTCAGGTGGTACGCGAGTGCGTCTCCGGCAGTGGCGGCGCGTCGGATGGGGCGTGAGTAAAACCCTTCACACTCCCCAATCCAGCGAGTGTGATCGTATCGCCTGCCTCCAGTTTGCCCGGCGACGGCATTTGCAGCTGAATGCTGCTCCCGCTCTGCCTCTTCTGTGTGCCGGGACTCAATGGCCGGTTGCTTGACTTTTCTATGATGTGCGACTAACGTTCTGCCGATGAGTCGGTGGGGAGGTCCGGGTTCGTTACGCGCGCTATCGTTCGCGTGAACCGCCGTGTCCTGATCGCCGCTCGAAAGTCGCGGCCTGTCGCGATCCGGCTGGTGATTCTGATGGCGAGTGAAGTCGTCCAGTTTTTCCTGCTCTCAAGTGATAGGCGTCGCCTGCTCGGTAGGTTTTGCTAGCGGATTTTTCGCATCAAAAATGTCCGGCAGGTGTGTCGCGGTGTTGAGAATGAATTCAGCATATTGCGAAACAGCGTCCGAAGGTCGGAGGTTGCTGGAGCAAAAAAAACAACTCGCTCCTGCGTTGGATGAAGGTCAGTTCGGCATTCCACCGAGTGGTTGCGGCGGCCATGTGTGACGTGGTGCTATGGGCGGCTTGTTTTCAGCTGTTGGTTTTCGTGCTTGAGGGACCTGAAATGGGCAAGATGTAGGTCTTTCTCCATTTCTCCGCTCGGATTCCTGTGGGTCCGCCTTGCTTCCTTTTGGGGGGAGTTTGGTGGTTCTTCGCCGGGGTCGTTGCGGTTTGGTTTCGGCAGAACTGCTCTGTCGGGTGCGAAAAGTGGGACTTGTTCCCGCTTTTTTTTTTACATTTGGGTACAGCAGATTCACTCATATGAACGGTACTGAGATTCTTCGAATTGTCGACGTGATTCGCCGGGACAAGGCGATCGACTCCGACGTCGTCTTTGAGGGGATTGAGCAGGCAATTCTTTCTGCTGCTCGCAAGCACTTCTCAGAGGAGGAGGAGCTTGAGGTTCGCATCGATCGGGAGACAGGCGAGCCAGCTTTGATCTGCGAAGGTCGCGCTTTGGAGCCGGAGTTGCTCGGGGATCTGTTGGGGCGCATTTCCGCTCAGACAGCCAAGCAGGTGATGATCCAGAAAATCCGCGAAGCGGAGCGTGATTCGCTGTATGACGAGTACCTCGACCTGCGCAGTCAGTTGATTTCCGGTCAGGTGACGCGAGTAGATCGCGGTACAGTGATCGTGAAGCTCGATAAGATCGAAGCGATACTTCCTCGCAGTGAACAGATTCGCAAAGAATCATTTCGCACGGGCGACAGGCTGCGAGCGATCGTGCTCGATGTGCGAAAGTCGGGGTCAAGGGTTCGAGTGATTCTCAGCCGAACACACCCGGATTTTGTTCGTCGATTGTTCGAAGTTGAGATCCCTGAGGTTAACGACGGTGTCATTGAGGTTCGTTCAATTGCACGTGAGGGCGGGAACCGCTCGAAGGTTGCGGTTTCGTGTTCCGACACGACGATTGACAGCGTTGGGGCGTGCGTGGGGGTTCGTGGGTCAAGAATTCGCGGCATCGTGGAGGAGCTGGCGGGCGAGCGGATTGACATTGTTCGCTGGAATGATTCGCTCACTGTGCTGGTGCCGAATGCCTTGCAGCCAGCAGAGGTCGAAGATGTCATTCTTTGTCCGATGTTGGGAAAAGTGATTGTGCTGGTGCGTGAGGACCAGTTGTCTCTGGCAATTGGCAAGTTTGGGCAGAACGTGCGTCTGGCATCCAAGTTGGTTGGGTGGGACATCAATGTGATGACTCAGATGCAATTGGATCAGCAGCTCGACGAGTCGATCGAGGCATTTTGTGTCGTTCCTCAGGTGACGCCGGAGCTTGCGGAGAATTTGGTTTCTCAGGGCTTCTTTACGTTTGACGATTTGTCTGTGATTGAGCCTGATCAGCTGAAGGAAATCAGTGGTCTGAGTGACGAAGACTGCGATCTGATCGTTGAATATGCGGACGCCGAGAGCCTGCGGATTGAAGAGCAGGAGCGAGTTGAGGCGGAGCAGCGGAAACTGGCCGCGGCACGTGCCGCGGCTGGGCTGGATCCCGTCGAAGAGCCTGCACAAGAAGCTGCGGGATCTGCGAGCGAAGCTTCCGGTGGTGCTGAGACAGAGACAGAGACAGAGACAGAGACAGAGGCAGAGGCTGGGGCTGAGACTGTGGCTGAGACTGTGGCTGAAGCTGAGAGTCCTGTGGCAGCAGAATCTGTCTCAGAATCGGATGCCGCAGCCGAATCCAGCGACGCAGAATCGTCACTGGCAGAGGTTGAAGGCGAGTCTGGTGATGTCGCTGTTGAGCAGGCGTCCGCAGAAGGCGAAGAGGCGTCAGCCAGCGAATCCGTTGATCAGTCAGCAGCGGCAGCAGAAACAGAGGAGTCCGCCGCGGACGAGGGTTCCGGCGACGAAGAAGATACGGCTGCTGCGGCGGAGTGAACAATCCGTGACAGGATTGTTTTCGTACAACGCTTTCGGGGCTGGGATATTTTTGGAGGGTCTTGAGTTCAAAAACTGAGACGTGGCAGGCAGCGAATGTGGGGCAATGAGTGTCCCGGTGAAGGTGACAATCCGGCTGATCATTATTTGGTGGAGAGAATTGCTGATTAACCCGCGCAGGTACGTCTGTGGCAGAGTTTTCCAACTGGATTGAAGATGTTGGGGAAGACGTGAAATGCATCGGTTAAGGCCGAGAGGGAGATCGCTTTGAGAGGTTGATTGACGATCAGAGCGGGCTCGTTTGGGGTCTGGCAGCAGTCTAAGGGGTTTGTGTTTTGAAGATTCGTATCTTTGCCCTCGCGAGAGATCTTGGGCTTGACAGTAAGGTTCTGATTGAGCTTTGCGAAGAGGCCGGCGTCAAGCTGCGCAATGCGCTTGCTACGATTAGCGAGGAAGAGCGGGATCGCATTGTTGAGTACGTCCGCAACCGCGGTGAGAAGCCGGAACCGGTCGGGGAGAATGAGCCTGCTGCTCCGGTTCGTGAGAGCGCTGCCGCAAGCGGTCGAGTGCGAGTCATTGGATCGTCCGGCATTAGTCGTGATGGCGGGGAGGCTCTTGAAGAGTCTGTCGCAGCAGATGAAGCTGTAGTCGCCGATGTGCAGGAGGCACCTGAAGAGGTCATCGCCGATGTTGTGGCGGAGGCTGCTCCCTCGACAGATGATCCGGAAGCGGCCGCGGAGGTAGAAGCGGTCCCGGACGTGGAAGCGGCCACGGACGTGGAAGCGGCCCCGGACGTTGAAGTCTCGGCTGCCGAAGAGCCCGAGTCCACATCGGACGAGAGTGTTGCTGATCAGGTTGCAGAGTCGGCACCGACTGCCGTCGATACGGATCCTGGGGCGGCTCAGAAAAAGCCAGTGGTGACTGATAATGCGGCCCGATCGGTTTCACCGCTGCGGTCAAGAATGCAGTCCATGCGTGAGATGCGCCCGATTGGTTCGGTCAAAGAACGCGGCGAGAAGGCGTCGGCACCTGCTCCCGAAAAACCGGCCGGTGGACCGGTCAAGAGCAGCCGCGAACGGCAGGCTCCAAGGCCGCTCGTCGCTGCGGTTCCGGAGTATGTTCCGCCGGTGGCTAAGAAGCCGAAAGCCAAAGAAGAAAAAGCACAGAAGCCGGATATGTCGCTGTCGGAACTGGTCGACCGACGCAGCCCTCTGGCAGATCAGCTGAAAGCTCTGCGAAAGCATCGTGAGGAGCATGAAACGAGGGGCCCCGGACAGGGTGCAGGCGGTCGTCGATCGCGGCAGCCGGTTGCTCGTGGGTCGCTTCTGAAGGAACTGAGGGAATCTCGTGAGGCCGCTCGCCAGGCCAAGCGGCTCAAACGCCGCAAGAAAAATGTTCAGGCTGAGCTGAAGTCGGAAGCCCAGATTTCCTTTCCTGTAACAGTGCGTGCCCTCTCCGAAGCAATTGGGCGTCCGGCAAAATCGATCATCAGTATTCTCTTCAAACAGGGAAAAATGGTGACGATTAACGATGAGCTGGGTGAAGAAGAGGCAATGGAGGTCTCACTCGAGCTTGGTGTCGACCTGACATTCAAGAAATCTCGCGACATTGAAGCCGAACTTTTGGCATCGCTGGATCACGATGATGAGCCGGATCTGCTGGAGTCCAGGCCACCGATCATCACGATTCTCGGTCATGTTGACCACGGTAAGACGACCATGGTTGACCGTATTCGCAGCGCAAACGTTGCGGGCGGGGAAGCAGGCGGTATTACACAGCACATTGCGGCGTATCAGGTGGACTACGAGGGCAATGTTCTCACGTTTGTCGATACGCCTGGTCACGCGGCATTTGGTGAAATGCGATCACGCGGGGCGAATGTCACCGATATTGTGGTTCTGGTGGTCGCTGCCGACGACGGTGTGATGCCTCAGACGGTCGAGTGTATCAGCCATGCCCGCAACGCTGGCGTGCCGATTGTTGTGGCACTCAACAAGATCGACCTTCCGGGTGTTGATGAGCAAAAAGTGCTGCAACAACTTGCTCAGCATGAGATTTTGCCCGCTGAATGGGGCGGAGAGTATGAAGTTGTCCGCACGTCCGGAGAGACTGGGCAGGGTATTGAGCAACTCCTGGAAACCTTGATCCTCACAGCAGAGCTTCATGAGTTCAAAGCCAATCAAGACAGAGAAGCTGTTGGTGTTTGCCTGGAGGCATTTCGTGACGAGGGACGTGGTGCGATAGCGTGGCTGATTGTCCGCAAGGGAACACTGCGTGTGGGTGACGTGCTGCTTTGTGGCAATACCTACGGTCGTATTCGGGCGATGTATAACGATCGCGATGAGTTGATCGAGGAGGCGGGGCCGTCGACACCAATTCGCGTCGCGGGGTTGTCTGAGGTTCCCGGTGCCGGTGACCACTTCTTTGTCATGAAAGATATCGAAGACGCTCGGGAAACTGCAGAAAGTCGACTGCATGAAGGCCGGCGGGAGTCCCTGTCACTGCGGCAGGCACCGCGAACTCTGGAAGATATCCTGAATCAACCACGCGACGGCGAGGGAGTGCAGGATCTGCCGCTCATTCTGAAGGCTGACACGCCAGGTTCCATTGAAGCTCTGCGGGGTGAAATGGAGAAATTTGAGCATCCAGAGGTCCGGGTTCAGGTGATTCACTCCGGTATCGGCGGGGTGAACGAGAGTGACGTGTATCTGGCAGCGGCTTCCGGAGCGATTATTATCGCCTTCCATGTGGTGGCTGAAGAACGTGCAGAAGTTCTGGCGGACCGTGAAGGCGTGCAGATTCGACGCTACGACATCATTTATGAGGTCACAGATCACATTCGGCTGGCTCTGCAGGGATTGCTGCGTCCGGAACGTGTTGAGGTCACAACGGGACGAGCAATCGTCCTGCGAACATTCAGCATCAGTCGATTTGGCACGATCGCCGGTTGCCGCGTTTTAAACGGTACGATTTCGCGCGACAGTCGCATTCACCTGATCCGCGATCAGAAGGTTCTGAACAACTACCGGATTGGATCGCTGAAACGCGAAAAAGAAGACGCAAAAGAAGTTCGGGAGGGGATGGAGTGTGGCATCCGGCTGGATGGCTTCAACGATATCAAGGAGGGGGACCTTCTTGAGGCGTTCCGTGTGGACGAGATCAAGAGGACTCTTGACTGAATCATCGGGGGCAAGCCTGAGGGTTGCACGATCGGTGTGAATTCGGAATTGTCTGAAGCTAGCAGAGGAGTAACATGTCGACTCGCCGAACTGCTCGTGTCGCATCCATGATCCGAGAGGTTGTGAGTTCTGCCATCCTGACGGAATTGCGAGATCCTCGGATTCGCAATGTGACCGTCCTGGGGGCTGAAGTCAGTCCTGATCTGCGCTATGCCAGAGTGCGAGTGACGATCATGGGAGACGAGAAGACTGTGGCTCTGACAATGCATGGCCTGAATTCTGCCACTGGGTATTTACGGTCGCGAATTGGAGTGTATATCAAGAGCCGACATGTCCCGGAATTAAAGTTCCTGCTTGACGATGAGACCCGAAAGACGTCGGAAGTTGCCGCGATTCTGCGTGAGGTATTACCGGCGGAGGATATTTCGGAAGAGAGCACAGGTCCTGCTGAAACGGCGGAGCTCTTCCACGATGAAGTCCAGGACGGAGAGCCTTCGGATTCTCATTGAACAGGCAGGCGTTCAGGTGGTTTGCTCCTGTTTTCCGTGGGGCGATTTACTGAATTGCCGTGCAGACCATGAATCACTTTGGAACAGTACCTGCGATCGGCTGTACTGGAACGGTAGCAAGGAATTGTTATGAGCGCGTCAAAGGCCCCAAAGGCATCTGACAAGACCAGGATCTGCAGCAAGCTCGTTAAAGAACTGCAGGCGCTGTACGGAAAAAAAACGCCGGAATTGTCTTCACCTGTCCTTGAGACCATTCTGTTTGGAATCTGTCTTGAGGATGGTTCGTGGGAGGCTGCTGAATCCGGACTCGCCGCTCTCATGAAGGGCTATTTTGACCTGAACGAAATTCGTGTCAGCTCCATTTCTGAAGTAGAGCAGAGCCTTGCGCCCTTGCGTGATGCGGACTGGAAAGCCCTGCGAATCCGTGCGGTCCTGCGTTATGTGTACGAGAGCAATTATGAGTATCAGTTTGAGAAACTTCGCAAGCTGACTCAGGAACAGTTTGTCAGAGCCATTAAGAAGATTCCCGAACTCAGCCCGTTTGTGCGAGACTTCGCACTGCAACAGGTTTTGGGCAGTCATTTGATTTGTTTCGACAATTCCACTCTGGCCGCCGCGCGATGGCTGGGTCTGGTGCCGGAAAAGTCCAACAGTGATTCAGCATCAGAGTTTCTTAAGCCCGGTGTTCGGAAGGCTGACACCGTTGAATTCTCCTACCTGCTGCAGCGACTGGCTAGTGATCCCAGGTACGCAGAGCGTTTTGCAGAACCACTCGAAGAAGAGCTGTCGGTCTTTGATGTCTTTGATCGGCTGAAGGAGTTGAAGAACCCGTCAGCAAAGCCTGTCCGCAGGGCGGCTCAGACGGAGGCCGAAGCACAGCCAAAGGCCGGGAAAGCTTCTGCAAAAAAGGCCGCGGCAAAGAAGCCCGCTGCGAAAAAAGTGACCGCGAAGAAGCCTGCTGTGAAAAAAGCGGCCACAAAGAAGCCCGCGACAAAGAAGCCCGCCGTGAAGAAAGCGGCCGCGAAGAAGCCCGCCGTGAAGAAAGCGGCTGCGAAGAAGCCCGCTGTGAAGAAAGCGGCCGCAAAGAAGCCCGCTGTGAAAAAAGCGGCCGCAAAGAAGACCACTGCGAAAAAAGCGACCGCAAAGAAGACCGCTGCGAAAAAGCCGGCTGCGAAGAAACCTGCTCGCAAACGCTGACAGATCGGGAATGCTGCAATGCGCTTGTTCCGTGTCCGGAAACTGTTGATTGCGGGAATGAGCAATCAGTTTTGCGGCTGATCTCCCATCCCTTCGCGAAAAGCGAACTCGACAGATTGACTCCTGGTTCTAATAATAACCCGGAGTCAATTTCGTCGTGTTTTGGGGGACTGTTCATGCTGAATGGAACAATGCGTTTGGTTGCCGCCAGACGTCTACTGTACTGCTGTACCGGGCTGATTGTGATTGTCGGCCTGCCGTTTCAGGTTATGAATTCGGCAGTGATCCCGTCCGACGCGGTCTGCGCGGACGAACCGAACACGAATCCGGAAAACCGTGATGAGCCCGGTATCCAGGACGAATCTGAAGCGATCGATCCGACGAATAAAGACGCGCTCGCATGGTACATGGCCGGCCATAAGGCACTCAAACGGGGTGACTTGCAGGACGCGGCAGACGCGTTCCGAAGTTCCTCCGAGGCGGCACCCGACTCTGCTGTGCCGTTGCGTGCTCTTGCGATTGTGCTGTTCCGTCTGGGGCAGCCACAGGACGGGCTTCGCACGGCGCAACAGGCAATGGAGAAGGATCCGGACGACTGGAAGACCCGGATGGAACTGGCGGTTGTCTTTGGGCAAAACCGACAGTTCCCGCAGGCTCTGCAACTCATTGAACAGGCTCTCAATTCCTCGAGGCTTGAAAAGAACACCCGCGATTTTCTGCAGTGTCACCAGGTCCGCGGCGCATTGCTGCTTCAGGGTCGCCAGATCGGTGCAGCAGCTTCGAGTTACGTGGTGATTTTAAAGGCGTTGACAGACCCGAAAAGTTTCGGGTTGTCGGATCAGGAACACGAGAATCTGCTTCAGAACAGAACGACTGGTTTCGAGCTTGTCGGAAATGTGCTGCTGGAGGCGGGGCGACTGCAGCCGGCAGTTCAGGCGTTTGAGAATCTGTGCCGTATCCGCGGCGACGAAGTTGGTCCTGCACAACTCATGCTGGCACGTGCCCTTTACCAGCAGGACAAGCTGGAAGAGAGCGAGCAACGCTTGCGAGAGTACTTTGCGGCTGGGTTGCGAAATCGTGACGCGATGGTGTTACTGCAGGATCTTTATCGTAATACGAGGCGTAACGAAGAGTTGCCTGCCGAATTGCGTCGACTTACGGAAGGAGTCGACCGGCCGACAGTCGTGCAGATGTATCTCGGCGAGGTATTGTTGGATCGCGGTGAAACCGGGCAGGCCGCTGAAGTCTTCCAGACGGTGCTTGACACCAGTGGTGATTCTGAAGCTCACGTTGGCCTGATTCGGGTCGCGATTGCCGGGCGTGATGTTTCAGGATTGCTGGATGCAGTGAATCAGGCAGCCCGGGGGAGAATCACAGCGGCAGAACTGTCTCCCCTGACAAGCGGGATGGCGACGCTGGATGATTTTTGTACATCCGCGATCGAGTTGTGCTTACAGCGGTTCAACGAGGGACCGGGCGATCTGCATCCACTGACGACCTGGTTCTGTGCAGCGATCGCTGAGGAGACTGAAAAGACGACCCAGCAGGCTGAACTGCTCAAGGCAACGCTGGAGCTGGAGCCGGATCAGATGCTGATGCTCGACACACTGGATAAGTTTGGCACGGCCCAGTTGATCGAGGGAGACGGCGAGATGTCGGTTCGGGTATTCGAACAGCTGCTTGCCCAGCCAGGATTGGCAGATCCGGCTCGCGTTACGACGTTGTTTCGAATTTCCATTGCGTACGAGATGATTGATAATCTGGAGGCGGCTGGCCGTGCGGCAGAGGAGGCATTGAAGTTTAACCGCAACAATCCCCAGTTACTGGCGCGACTGGCCGCTGTAGAGATCCTGCAGGGGGCCTATGACAAAGCGGAGGCAAGGCTGATTGAGGCAATTTCTGTGCTTGAGGCAGCACCGCCATCAGGTCCGGGCAGAAAAGAGGTTGTTGAGCGGCTTGCCGATGTTCGTTCTCGGCTGGCCGGGCTTTACGGAAGAATTGGAAGTTGGTCCAGAGCGGTGGAGCAGTATCAGACAGTCATCCAGATGGAAGGCTTAACTCCGGAGCAGCTGCGGGTACCCAAAATGTTGTTATCCAACGCGATGGTGCAGGACGGAGATACTGATGGGGGGGTGGCGATCCTTGAAGAGTTATACGAGTCTGACCCGACGGATAAAGGATTGAACAACGACCTTGGGTACCTTTACGCGGATCTTGGACGCAATCTTGAGAAGGCCGAAAACATGATTCGGCTTGCTGTTGAGGCAGAGCCGGACAACCCGGCATATCTGGACAGTCTTGGCTGGGTACTGTTTCGACTGGGAAGAAACGAGGAAGCGCTGGAGGTCATGAAGAAGGCAAACGCAGTGCCTGATTACGAAGATGCAACCTTGCTTGAGCATCAGGGGGACATCCACAAGGCTCTGGGGCAGCAGCAAGAGGCTGCCAGGCTTTGGCAACGGGCGCTTGAGGTTGAGCAGGATTCTACAGGACCCAATGCCGAGATTGTGGAGCGGCTTGAGAAGAAGCTGAAGGACTAATTGCTCCGGCTTCAACAACGGGACGGCCGCAACCAAAAGGGCAGTCTGTCCTTCGTGCAGGTGTTCCATCAGAGATCGGCTGGCTGAATTCATGGGGCGAAAAACCACAATTACAGAAAGCGACCATCGCGAGGACAGCGGCGGGGATTCAGAGACTGTTTTGCAGTCTGCGTCTTCGGCTGGCGCGATTGGCATGCCGGTCTCCGGCTCGGAGCCAGCAGAGGAGACCTCAGAAGACGAACTGCGACCTTCGCGACTTGAGGACGTGGTTGGTCAGCTGGAAGTCGTTGAGCGACTGAGAATTCTGCTGGAGGCGACTCGCAAACGTCAGGAGCCGCTGGGGCATCTTTTGCTGGACGGCCCACCCGGGTTGGGAAAGACCACTCTGGCGACTGTGATTCCCCGGGAGTTGGGGACAGACATTCAGATCACTGCGGGTCCGTCGCTGTCGGCGCCAAAAGATCTGCTGCCCTATCTCACAAATGCCTCCCACGGAAGTGTCCTGTTTATTGATGAGATTCATCGAATGCCTCCGGCGGTGGAGGAGTTCATCTATCCAGCCATGGAGGACTTTCGAGTTGATATTACTCTTGGTGAGGGATTGAATGCGCGCACAATCAATATGAAGTTACAGCACTTCACTGTGATTGGTGCGACAACTCGAAGTGGTATGCTCACAGCTCCTTTGCGAGATCGCTTTGTCAATCGCGAGCATCTGGATTTTTACACGGATGCAGAGCTGGCGACGATTGTGTGCAGGAATGCCGCACGACTGAAGTCAGTGATCGAGGCGTCGGCTGCTGAGGAGATCGCAATTCGATCCCGCGGCACACCGAGAAAGGCAAACAACTGGCTGCGCTGGACGCGCGACTTTGCGGACGCCCGTGCCGACGGGCGTATCACTCTGGATGTCGCCAGGGCAGCGCTGGCATTGAAGGGGGTTGACGCCGCCGGATTGGAGGAGCAGGATCGAAGATACCTCCAGACGATCATTTCTGTCTTCGGAGGAGGTCCGGCCGGGTTGCAGGCCATTGGCCACACGATGAACACACCGGCAGATACGCTCGAAGACGAAGTGGAGCCATTTCTTCTGCGCCAGGGGTTTATCCAACGAACGCCTCGGGGCCGGGTGATCACTGCACAGGCTTTGGAACACCTTGGTCGAACGATTGATTCCACCAACAGTTCGCAGGGACAGCAAAAGATGTTCTAGTCTGCCTCAGATTGATGCTTCAACTGCGACTATAGAATGGCAGCGGCACCACTCGAGCCACGACAGGTGTGTTGCGAAGAATGACGCTGACCGGCTGGCTTCCGACCAGTGCGGACGTCTCCAGCATCGCCATGGCGATTGACTTGTCGAGCGTTGGTGAAAATGTCCCCGAGGTGGTGGAACCAACTTCCACACTGTCGAGCTGAATCGGGCAGTGATCGCGAACGATACGGCGACCTTCAAGAATCAGTCCGACTCGTTTACGGGTTATTGATGATCTGTCGATTTGCTGCAGACGGTCTCTCCCCACGAAGTCGCCACCATCGAGTTTCACAGCAAAACCGAGCCCCGCAGTCAGAGGGTCTGTATCTTCGTTGAGTTCTGATCCATAAAGAGGCATCCCCGCTTCCAGCCGGAGGGTATTTCTGGAGCCAAGGCCGGCAGGAACGACCCCGACATTTTTGTCGGCCAGAAGAATTGCAGTCCAGAGTGCTTCAGCGGAGTCTGCGCTGGCCACAAATTCGAAACCGTCTTCGCCGGTGTAGCCGGTCCGCGACACAAAGACTTCTCCAAATTGAGCGGACGAGACCTCGCAGCATGAATACCGCTTGAGTTGTTCCGGCAGTTTCGGAAAGCACACCTCCAGAACGTCGGGTGATCGTGGTCCCTGCAGCGCGAACATTGCGGTTGCGAAAGTACGGTCTTCGATACTGACGATGTATTCACTGCGAAAACGATCCAGCCACTCAATAATCCGGAGGCGATTGGATGCGTTGACGACCAGTTGCCATTCATTCGCTGTTCGATAGACAAGCACATCATCAAGAATGCCACCGTCTTCACGGCACATCAGCGAGTACCTCACCTGACCGCAACGCATTGACTCCACACTGCACGTCAGCATGAAGTCCAGGAATTTTCCTGAGTCAGGTCCGGTGAAGGTCAGTCGACCCATGTGGGAAACATCGAAGAGCCCAGCCGCTGAACGCACCCGGTGATGTTCTTCTACAATGGTCGAGTACTGTACCGGCATGTCCCAGCCTGCGAATTCAACCAGTCTTGCGTGATGCTCCTGGTGCCAGTCTGCAATGGGTGACTGATACATGCCCTGTGTCCTGAGAGTGCCGGATTGGAAGAGAAAGTCCTTTGCCTGTCCTGCACTTCAGTCTACGGGTAATTGCGAGTGGAGTTCCTCACCGGACCGCCACGTAAATGGGGGATCTGAAATCAGAGAATGTAGGCGGACAATCGCTGAACGTTGCTGATTCTGCAGTTCTGAAGATGGCCATCCGCGCAAGAAGAAATGCCCTGGCCTCGGGACGGAGGCCAGAGCATTTCCTGCGGGGAGTCTTCGTGATGGAAACAGATTTCGTTCAGCAGATGCTGATCAACGCTGATAAGTCGGAGTCATTCGGCCGCGCTGAGCGGGCATCGCCTGTTCATGTCGGATTGGGGATACCTGGTGAGGTGGATTACCGCCGAGGCTGGAGCCCCATGCTCCAGGAGCATAGGCATCGGAATTAATATGTGGCTGGTTGTTCATGTAGTACCGTCGATAGCGATTCCAGAACTGCTGTGAGTAGGGCATACCCGGAGGCGCACCCTGCTGGACTGCAATCTGTGCCTGTGCTGCGATGTCCCGATAGTTGTAGGGTCGAAAGCTGGTGTAGCCGCCATACACAGGATGCCGCTGGAAGTAACCGTGCAGCCATGGATCGGTCTGGTCGAACGGATACATCAGTGGAGGACACATCTGCATATCGAGCAGTGGTGGCGGCGTCACCGCCGGAAGTCCACCGGTGAGGTGTCCGAACTGAGGCACCATTGGAGGCGAGTAGCCGCCGGAGACAGGCCGCACAGGAACCTGACTGCCCGCAGCCGCATTCTGCATCGGGTAATTCGACGCTGTGGCAGAACGTCCCTGAGCTGCCAGATTCGTCTGCAGAAACAGGACAGACGTGATTAAGAAGAGTCCGAGTCGCATTCTAAAAATCCTCCCCACAAACTCAGGAATCGCCCGTGGGGCGAGAACCTGTGAAACAGCTGTTGTGGGATTAATCGGAATAATTGAAGCATCCCGCCCTTATTTACACTCAGAATTCCGGTGGTTTTTCGGAGTTCCCGGCTGAGGCTCACAGACTGTTCACTAATCGGCAAATTTCCACTGTTTTTCCCATACCGCCCAGGTTTACCCCCGCAGTCCTGGAAATTCAGCGCACACTTGAACCATGGTCTCCTGCACAAGAGTCGTATTCTGCTGAATGCAGCACGGGAGGCAATTTTGCGATCAGTGATGTGAAAGCGAGACGATGATGAGAAGCTTGACGGGATGCAAAGCAGGTTTGCTGCTGGTTGTGGTGTGGTTCATAACAGCGGGAGCCCCGCAGGCCACTGCCGGTTTGGGGCTGGCTCGATTGTGCAAGCCGGCTGGCTGCAATGATCCCTGCCGTCCGCAGACGCAGTGCTGTACAACGGTGAAACCGGCATGTAACAGTTGTGGCACGCAGTGGGTTGCCCCCAGCTACTCGTATGGCGTGCATATGGGGGGAGCGTGTTGTGGAACGCGATACTACCAGCCGCACTACAATCCGGTGCATCCTTATCACTACTATCGCAACTCATGGTACAACCCGGGTGGCAATGTGATTTACAACGCCTCAGTCTGGTGATTGCTGAATCACCCTGTTCCTCTGGAAGGGCGTGATTGAAACAGCCGAGTCTTCGAACCGCAGTGTTTCGGCAGATATTGCCGACATTCGTTCGAGTTCTCGGCTGTTTTTTTTGCGGGTTCGAAGCCGCCAGGCTCCGGTCCAAACGATGGGAGGCATGGAGACTGTGAGTTCCGTTGAAGGTTGACGATATTGAGTGAATTTCGCTGTTTTGGGCCCACTGCGAGTTGTTTGACGAGGTCATGCCTGCCGATTCAGACAAGAAGTCAGCGAAGCGTCAGGAAACGAAGATTTCATACATCCTGCAGAATTGTTGCAAAACTGTCCGTTTATGACTGAAAAACGGGCAGTGAATCGACGATAGAACGAGGGTGGGTGTACGGCTTATGCGGATTGGAGCAAAGAGTCTCTTTGCTCTGGACAGACCCGGTAACGGGCATTCGTGGGTAAGCCCACTGCATCATTTGATCTGTTTGTGTTGGGGTGCGACATGGAAGGAGCATCTCGAATGTTGTTTGAACGGCCAGAATTGCACAGAGCGGCGGCGAACGTCTGCTCAAACGCGACCTCCTGCAGAGCTTCTCTCGGGATGTTGCTGTGCCTGTTGGCAATGACAATTTCGCCGCGATTGGTGGATGCCCAGGACGGGCTTCGCTTTGACAGCCCTGCAGTCAGTGGCCAGGTTGATGCGGAGTTAAGTCCAAACATCAACCGGATGGTTCGTCCGCAATACTATTTGCAACTCGAACAAAACCACAGTCGCCTGTTGATCATGAATCGCCGTGTCCGTCGGATTGCGATTACTGACAGCAGCATCGCGAATTACGTCCAGTATGCCGAGAATGAGATCAGCATGGTTGGACTGGCGTTGGGTCGCACCGACCTGACGATGTGGTTTGAGGATGATCCGGAACCGGTGATCTATGAGGTGACCGTTGTCCGCGATGCCAGTCTGGAAGAGCAGCGAACAGTTGACCTTGGTCGTCTCGAAAGACGACTGCAGATCCTGTATCCGAATTCCCTTGTGAATCTGATACCACTGGGTTCTCAGGTGATTGTTCGCGGAACGGCGTTTGACGCACAGGAGGCTGCAAGCATTCTGTCAGTCGTTTCTGTGGAGGTCGCACGTTCCGGTGGAGGCATCAGCCCGAGTGATGATCTGAACAACACAATTCTTGGTGGTGGACCTGGCCTCGGTGTAAACCCCGGTGTGGCTGCTAACGCGGCTGGAACAGCCGGAATGATGAACCAGAACAATCGTGGTGGTGGATCACCACGGGTGATCAATGAGCTGGTCATTCCGGGTGAATACAACATCTCGCTGCGAGTGATTGTTGCGGAACTGAACCGATCTGCACTGAAGAACTTCGGTCTGAACTGGAATGTTGTGTTTGGTGGTGCGAGCCTCAGCAATGGTGCTGGTGGTGCTGCCAACCTGAGCGGAATCTTTGAGAACGGTGATATTCAACTGCTTGTCAACTGGCTGCAGTCGAATGGTACGATTCGCATGCTGGCGGAGCCTCGTCTGACGGTTCTGAGCGGAACCGGAGCCAGTATTCTTGCCGGTGGCGAGTTTGCTGTCCCAACGATTGTGGGAATTGGTGGCGGTTCCAGCAGTTCGTTCCGCGGCTTTGGAACAAGTCTTGTTGTCACCCCCACGGTCGTCGACCGCGATTTGATTCGACTTCAGGTCCAGCCTGAGTTCAGCTCCGTGAACTCCGCCAATGCGGTTCAGGGGATTCCGGGAACCAATGTGAAGCGGGTTCAGACCACTGTGGAACTGCGAGAGGGACAAACGTTTGCGATTGGCGGTTTGATCTCCAGTCAGACTCTGGTTGAAGTCAGCTCGGTTCCATTGCTGGGAGATATTCCGTGGCTTGGTCCAAGGGTATTTCAGTCCAAGGCATCATCACTGATCGAGACAGAACTGTTGGTACTGGTTTCTCCTGAAATCGTACGTCCAATGAATGCAGACGAAGTTCCGCCACTGCCGGGATACAACGTTCCGAAACCGACAGATGATGAGATTTACTGGCATGCTCGCACCGAAGGAGCACCGGATCACACGCTGTACCAGCTTCCGCCACTGGGGTATGGAGAGCTGCGTCCGATTCCTCAGGCACAGACCCAGATGGGATCGCAACCACCCATCTTTGGTGCACCGGGGGGAAGCCCTGGGCCGTACATGGGTGGTTATCCGGGCGCTCCGATGCAACCGATTGGTTACCCGCAGGGGAGTTATGGCGGCATGAACCCCGCCTATCCACCAATGGTTCCTCAGGTCGCTCCCAGCGGCTCCGGTGGATCTGCCGGATACGGGGCAACTGATCCTGGATTCGGCGGCATCAGGCCGGCGAGCGATACGAGAGTGAAGAAGTCCGGCGGACTGTTTCCGGGTTTCGGCGCATTCTCACGAGAGAAGACGCGGTCAATTGAAACGGTCAGCGGCGAGGGCGGTCAGCCAACAACAACCGGCTGGTCGTGGGGACAGTAGATCCTGGTCAGGAAACGTGGGAGCGACTCAGCAGTCGCCTGCCGGCTCAGTTGGAACTGAGGGGGGGCAGTATTCGTTTCAATTTGGGAAGCTGGTTGGATGAATCTTCAGAATCAAACAACGCGATATTTGTCGGTGGTTGCCACAGCTCTGGTGAGCATTCTGATCAGTGGATGCACTTCGTCAGGTGCGAGCGGCTGCAACGACTGTGAGGGAGTAACCTTTAAGCTTCCTACGGTGCCCAACTCTGAATGGCCATGGAGCGATAATTATTATCCACCGACCCGTTACCCGATTCCTCACGTGATGCCACTGGGGTCAATCGTGCGGTCACACTGGCACGTGATGCAGGAAAACGCAGAGGCGTCGGACTTTGTGATCTACCGTAACGAATTCGTCGGCAGCACATCAGAATTGACGCCTGGCGGGCTGGATCACATCGCTGAGATTTCCGCACGCATGCCTTCTACGCCGTTTCCAGTGGTGGTTCAGCGTTCGATGAACAACGCCGATCCGGAACTGGATGCCGTGCGATGGCAGTTGATTGTTCGACTGCTGGCTGACATGGGGAATTTCGACGCTGCTCGCCGGGTATTTGTTGCCGAGCCGTACAGTCGGGAAGTCAGTGTTGGCCGTGCGATGAGCATGACCGGCGGACAGTGACCACGAAACAGATCAGGGTTCTGTTGCTTCCGGGGGCGATTGATTCATCCCTGGGATCCAGAGCCCACTGCTGCTGAGATGCCCGTCGCGCTCGCTCTCCCCACGAATTCTGCGTCGAGCTTTGATTCTCAGATAGGGTGGAACGAACCGACCTCGGTACCCAAAGTGGGTCACATCGGCTGACCTGTCGGCTCTGCATGGTTCGCTGAAGTCATCAATGACAAAGCCGGACCTGCACAGACTTCCCAGAAGCTGCTCCAGTCGATGCATGTACTCGGTGGTGCCGGCTTCCCGGTAATGTGTATCCGGTAACTGCGGGAGTGGGCCGCGGTGGAAGTATTCCACGCCAATGACGAACTGATCACGTTCATTGCGATGGCTGACCTGCAGACTGACGGGTTGCTTGTGCTGTGAAATATAGAGCCCGTCATCCCTGAGGACGCGTGCAATCTCCCGGTAGACTGGGGTCAGATCCGGGATATAGCAGGTACTCACCGGTTGATGCACGATGTCGTAGAAGTCCTCCGCCAGCATGGAAAGATCTTCCATCGTTGTGCGAACTGTCTGCACCTTCAGTCCTCGTCGCCGACATTCCTGCTGATCAAGTCGCAGCATCGAGTCACTGACATCCACCACCGTGACATTTGCACCGGCAGAGGCGTAGAGTACGGACTGCCAGCCTCCTCCCCCGGCCAGGCAGAGCACGTTCATTCCGGCAACACTCCTGGGGATCCAGCCTCTCGAGTCCAGTGTGCCAAGGGGGTTGCGGCATTCCTCGTCCGTGGCGGTCTCGGCGAATTGACTTCCGGTATCAGCCAGGCGATTCCAGGCGCTGCGATTGATGTGAAGATGATCCACGGGGTGTTTCCACTTGCAGGTAACGGAGCCATACAATGGTTTCAGGATACGAGCTGTCGTCGTGAAATGCAGCTTCCAGCGGCGGTTTCCCGGAGTCGAGTGTGATTGAGATTTCCAGCAGGCTGTGAAGCGACACCGAGAGTTTTCAGGAGCGCAAGAGGTTCAATGGGACCTACAACCGTGTTAAAACTGGGTGGCAGTTTGCTGAGCCTTCCGGATCTGACTGCTCGGCTTAGCCACCTGCTGGATTCTCTGGCAACCAACGTATTGCTGGTCCCCGGCGGCGGAGGCACGGCCGACATCATCCGCCGGCTCGACTCCCGATATCGATTACCGATGGCGGACAGTCATGCTGCGGCGATTGCAGCGATGTCCTTCAACGCCTGCCTGCTGGCTCGAACGACCGGTCTGTTTCGCGCCGTGTCCACGCGGGCCGAGCTGGACGCTGTCAGCGGTACTCAGAAATCTCCAATTCTTGATGTTTCTGCATGGCTGCACCACGGGGAGGCCGAGCGGACACGAGCATTGCCGGACTCGTGGGATGTCACCAGTGATTCGATCGCTGCCTGCGTCGCTGCAGACTTTGGTATTTCGCGATTAATTCTGATCAAGTCGTGCAATCCTCAAAGCAGCCGAGTGCAGGAACTGTCCGATGCGGGCGGAATTGATTCGTGGTTTCCCCGTGTTGCGGGGAATCTGCAGATTCAGTGGTGCAACCTCCGAGATGCGAGTCCGCGTTTGTGCAGCATCGAGGTCGACTAAATCGGCGGTATTCTGCGTCGTCCGGAGTGCGAGTGGTTCTTCTCAGCATGTTTGCTGTATGATCACCCGCTGAAGAACCGAACAGGCTTGATCAAAGCGCACACGGGCTGTGATCGTGGCGATGCGACACAGCAGCAGGAATTTGCAGACGGATGGAACTTCTCTACGCAGTCATACTGGGCGTCGTGCAGGGGGTGGCCGAGTTTCTGCCGATCAGTTCATCTGGTCACCTTGTGATTGCCGAAGCTCTGCTGCAGGCGGCTGGTGGAGGGCCACTCCCGGCAATTTTTCATGGTCTGACGATGGAGATCGCGCTCCATGCCGGGACTCTGCTTTCAATAGTCGTGATTTATTTCGGGGACCTGCTGCTGTTGATTCGTAAGCCCCAGCGAATTCTGCAGATTGTTCTGGCATCGATTCCGGTCGCTTGTACGGGTTTTTTGCTGCGAGATGTTCTGGAACCACTCTTTGACAGTGCTTTGGCCGCTGGATGCTGCCTGCTGGTGACGGCAGTGATGTTGCGTCTATCCGGCAAGTGGCGGAAGCAGAACCTGACTGAAGACGAATTTGTTTCGCTGACGACTGGGCGGGCACTGTTGATCGGTTGTTTTCAGGCAGTGGCCATCCTGCCTGGAATCTCCCGGTCCGGGATGACGATTAGTACTGGTCTCATTGCGGGTATCTCGGGGGGGGAAGCAGCCCGTTTTTCCTTTCAACTTGCGTTGCCGGCGATCGGTGGTGCCACTCTGCTGGAACTCATCCGGCTGTTGGGTCAGGATGCGATGGGGGAGATCTCCCTGCAACCACTGCTGGCAGGTGCGGGGGTGAGTTTTATCACCGGCGTAATTGCACTGCGTTGGTTGCTTGCAGTTCTTGATCGAGGGCAACTGCATCGGTTTTCCCCTTACTGTGGCGGTGTTGGACTGGCAGTGATTCTCTGGCAGGTGACGTCGGCATTTTGAAGAGCGGGCTGTGTGGGAGCGGGGAATACGAATGAGTGAATCCGGCAGCCTGCAGATTGTTCATGGTGTGTGCTCACACGATTGCCCGGATACCTGCAGCTGGAAAGCTGAAGTGGAGGATGGGCGGGCGGTACGTCTCTATGGTGATCGCAGTCACCCCTTCACTCGTGGTGTTCTTTGTGCCAAGGTGAATCACTACCTCGAGCGCGTCTATCATCCGGACCGTTTGCTGTACCCGCTTCGTCGCTGTGGAAAGAAAGGGTCCGGTAGTTTTGAGCGAATCAGTTGGGAGGCTGCCCTGCAGGAAATCGCTCAGCGATGGGCGTCGCTGATCGAAGAGGAAGGTGGAGAGAGCATTCTGCCCTACAGTTCGGCCGGGAATCAGGGGCTGATTCAGCACAGCTCACTGGACATGCGACTGTTTGGGCTGCTGGGGTTCAGTCGTCTGGACCGCAATATTTGTGGCAACGTCGCTCACGAGGGGCTTTGTGCAACGCAGGGTTGCGGAACCGGGATTAATCCTGAGGACATTGAGCACAGTCGTCTGATTGTGCTGTGGGGAACCAATACACGGGTTACGAATCTCCATCTTTGGCCGGTGATCGAGCAGGCCAGAAAACGGGGCGGAAAGGTGATCGTGATTGATCCCATCCGGACTCGTACAGCGGCTGCAGCCGATCGTCATCTGGCTGTGAATCCGGGGACTGATACCGTGCTGATGCTGGCGATGATGCACGTGATCATTCAGGAGGGCCTGCACGACCCTGAATACATCAGGGACTACTCCGAGGGGTTTGAGGAGCTTGCAGCACACGTCTTGCAGTTTACTCCCGAATATGCGGCGTCCATCACCGGTCTGACAGCACAGGAGATTGTGGAATTTGCCAGAGAGTACGCCACGACAACGCCGTCGCTACTGCGCCCGCTGATCGGTCTTGAGCATCATCCCAATGGGGCAATGATGTTTCGTACGATTGCCTGTTTGCCGGTTTTGACCGGGGCCTGGCGTCATCGAGGAGGTGGACTATCGCGTTCGACCGGGGCATTTCAGTTTTCAGCGTTGAACATTGATGCATTGTTGATGCCCGACACGTGGCAGAAAGACTGCCGCAGTCTGAATATGAGGGATCTGGGGCGAATCCTGTCGGGGACCGAGGACATCAAACCGGTCCGCAGTTTGCTCGTTTACAACAGCAATCCTGCCGTCACAATGCCAAACCAAAGGCTTGTTCGTTATGGGCTTGAACGAACAGATCTGTTTACTGTCGTGCATGATCTGTTTCTTACCGACACAGCCAGGTATGCGGATATTGTGCTGCCAGCCACAAGTCAGCTGGAGCATCTCGACATCGTTCCTTCGTGGGGCCACCATTACATCTCGCTGAACCAGCCTGCCATCGCACCACGTGGCGAGTGTGTTTCGAACACAGAGTTGTTCCGTCGGCTTGCCTCAGTGCTGCGGAGAGCAGAGTCCTGGTTATTCGATAGCGACGAGCAGTTGCTGCGGGCGGCACTCTCCGGCGACCACCCAATGCTAAAAGGAATTACACTGGAATCGCTGCGAGAACATGGTTCTCAGCATCTGCATCACGAAGCAGAATGGCTGCCTTTTGCGGCAGGAGGATTTTCGACACCGTCAGGCCGGGCAAGGTTGTCATCACCTGCACTCGCGGAGAGCGGCTTGCCCGCGTTGCCGGTTCCCGGTTGCATTCCCGCGCGCCCGGCGGGTCAGTTACAGCTGATTACTGGCAAGACCCTGCATTTCCTGAACAGCAGTTACAGTCACCATGAACGGCATCAGAATCGTGAGGGTACGCTGTGGATTGAGATTCATGCCAGTGATGCCGCAAACCGCGGTCTTGCTGATGGTGAAGTCGTTGTTGTGTCCAATGAACAGGGTGAAATTTGCGCCTTGTGTCAGGTTTCTGACCGTGTCCGTCCCGGTGTTGTATGGATGCCATTTGGAGGACTGCGAGATGCATTGGGTGCACCAGCGCATGTGAATCTGCTGACACCGGAAGCGCCCACGGATTGGGGCGGGGGCAGTGGTTTTTACGGGTGTTTCGTAGATGTTTTTCAGGGAAAGATGAGGGAAGGCTGATTTTTTTTGCCGGTCTGAATTCCCTCACGTAACCGCACCAGTCTTCTTGGACTGGAGATTCGAAAGAGTCAGACAGGCATCGGTGCAAAGGGTTTACGGAAATGCTCCCGACTCGTTTGACAGTCGGTGGAAGACGGTTAACATCAGCCGCGTTGAGTGAGCCTGTTGCATTTGGAAATTCTGCTTCCGAGTGCTTCGCATACTGTCAAATCATTCCAGCGGTTTCGCTGTTCCCCTCAAAGAATTCGGTAACGAGTCAGCGTTGCGTTCGATCCTGCTGCAAGGATTGTGCGTTCCGGTCGACGGGGATATTGCGCGCTGGCCTCAGGAGGGAAGGTGGCATGACGCTGCCGATGAGTCACGATGACCAGCCAGCAAGGGGCAGTGTTCCCGGAGTGCGTCAGGATCCGCGAGGGCGTGGATCGGATGCATCTTCCTCGATGCCTTCGGTGAGGCCGAAGAATGAGCGAGTTCT
>JAFMMM010000164.1 GCA_017859815.1 Planctomycetota bacterium
ATCGTGTTTATCCTTTCCGATGACATGGGCTGGGCTCAGCCAGGTTTCAACGGAGGATTCGGTGTTTCAACTCCCCATATGGATCGGCTTGCAGCGGAGGGAACTCGACTCGCGGAATTCTACACCCACAGCGTTTGTGCCCCGACACGTGCCGCATTTCTGACGGGTCGCTATGCATTCCGCACGTGGAGTGACTGGCGAACAGAAGATTTTGGCAAGCCCAGTTACCTTGCGAAACTCAATTTGACACTGGCACAGACCGCGAGTGGAGAACCGACTCGTCGGATTCATGCTCTCGACACTGGCGAGCGAACCATTGCGGAAGCACTGAAAGAGTCCGGTTACTTTACCGCGATGCTGGGAAAGTGGCATCTTGGCGAATGGCTGCCGGAGCATCTGCCAATGGGGCAGGGATTTGACTACCAGTATGGTCATTATGGCTGGGGCATTGACTATTACACGAAGACGATTGTTCACAACGCACCGGCTCGATTTGCCGTCTATGACTGGCACCGCAATCAACAACCGGTTCAGGAATTCGGATACTCGACTGACCTGATTGCAGCAGAGGCGGTACAGCTGATTGAAGCTCGCAGCAAGGAAGATCAGCCATTCTTCATGTACGTCGCCTTTAATGCGGTTCATGGGCCACTGAATCCCCCGCCGGGGTTCGAGGGAGAGGCTGACGAATCCGGAGCACTGCGTGGGGCGATGTTAACGAGCCTCGACAATGCCATTGGCAAAGTGATGGCCGCTCTGAAACGCACCGGACTTGATGAAGAGACTTTGGTTGTCTTCGCGAACGACAACGGGCCGGTCCTGGAGGAAATGAGTCAACCATTTCGTGGAACAAAGAACACGACTTTCGAGGGAGGCGTGCGTCAGCCCGCGGTGATTCGATGGCCTGGTTATACGAAACCGGGGACCACGATGGACGGGCTGAGTTTTATCTCAGATTTTTTTCCGACATTCATTTCCATTGCAGGAGGCAATCATCAGCAGGAACGAGCTATTGATGGAATTGACATGACTTCCGTCTGGTTCGGAACTGAAAAAAGTGCTCGCAAAGAAATCGTATTCGACGTGGAAGGAAGCGTCAGACTGCCGACCATTCGTTCCGGAGACTTTAAACTGATGGGGGAGGCTCTGTACAACATCCGTCTCGATCCGGCGGAGCAGACCGATGTCGCAGCGATGCACCCCCGGATTGTGAGCGAACTTCATCAGAAACTGCGGGCGTATGCCAAAGAGCGACCACCGCTGGGTGAAAAGCCGCATGTGATGGACCCTGCCCTGCCCTGGGTCTATGGGGCCAACGAGCAACGAAACATTCCGGCGTGGTTGAAATCTCACGTCTCTCTCATCCGTGCCGCACAACCGCAGGACTGGGCTCCAGGTGAAACTCCGTGGCCAAAAGCCCCTCAGGGAGCGAACGCGTCAAAAATGGACGGCTTGCGAGACGAGGCCGGTGCGGGCAAGCCCTCGGGAGCTTAGTTCTTCGCCTTGTAGAATCCTTTTCTCGTTTGGCTGTTGAGCACGTCCTGCAGTTGACTGCGGACGGCCTGCTGGTCTTCAGAGAGAAGCTCTTCGCTGAGGGGCATTTGCTCGCTGCGGTCGGAGTCGAGATCATAGAATTCACCGGTGTGATACAGCTTGTATCGCAGATTCCTTGCGAATTCCCCCGCTGTGTGTTTCTTTCCTCCGTTTGCTGCTTTCCCATTTCGGAAATACCAGCAGTAAACCCACTCCCGAGGCGTCCCCGGCATTCCACACAGCTGCGGAAAGAAAGATTGTCCGGTCACAGAGTTGTCATCAGTTGGTGGTGTCTGCGCAGCTTCGGCCAGCGTTGGCAGGAAGTCAGAAAAATCAATCAAATCCTGATTGGTGCTGCCGGCAGCAATTCCTGCCGGCCAGCTGGCGATCAATGAATTTCGGGTACCGTTGTCGGTCATGTAGCTCTTTCCGCCACGCCATTCGCGTCCTCGAAATCGGGAGACAATGGACTCGTAGGAGCCATTATCACCGGTGAATATGATCAGTGTGTTCTTTCGGACTCCTGAGGCTTCAAGCTCCTGCACCAGCTTTCCGACAATGCCATCAACATAGTGAACCATGTCTTTGAAGAACTTTGCATTCGTCTTATTGGCACCTTTTTCTGTGACATCAGTTCGACGTGCCAGCGGGTCCCACTCCGCTGAAACAGGAGTGGGTTCAAATGGCCAGTGCGGCAGGATCATCGGATAGTACAGAAAGAAAGGCTGATCGCCCTTTGCTTTGCGGCGGATGAAGTCACATCCGTAATCGCTGACCAGATCAGGTCCATACTGTCCCTCTTTGAAATCCTTTTCTTCACCATTGATTTCGAGCCCGGGATTTGGGTAACGATTGGGCCGGCGAGTGAGTTGCCACAGACAGTACTCATCAAAACCAAAGTGATTGGGGCCCTCAAAGCCCCCTTTGAGTTGCCATTTCCCAACGACACAGGTGCTGTATCCGGCATCGCGTAGTACGTTGCCGAAGGTCACTGACCCTGGTGGAAGCAGTCCGAACTCCTGATAATTTCGACTATTGGACATGCCGGTCATGATCTTCACGCGTGAAGGGGTGCAGATCGGTTGGCTGAAGCAGTTCTCAAACCGCATGCCGCTGGCCGCGAGTTGATCAAGATTTGGAGTCTGAAACGACTGTCCCCCATTTGCTCCAACACACTCGTAGCCCATGTCATCGGCCATGATTAACACGATGTTGGGCCGATCAGCCGTTTCGTTTGCTAACGAGCAGTCGTTGAACAGCAAGAATGCGGAAACACAGGTCAGCAACTTGCGGGAATTACTCACTGTCATTGGTCTTTCCTCTCGAAATGGCCACTCATCTCAGGCAGCGCTCGACTGAAAGTTAACACAGCAGGATATGAAAGCAAATTCCTGCATCACACTGCCCGAAGCCCCATCAACGTGGTGCACAGTGAAATCCGCTGCGGAAACGAATACACTGCTTTTGGAAGCCATCCAACAACAGCGGAGAATTGCTCAATGACGGACTCCTCCTCCACCGGACTTGCATTGCACTGGAAGATCCTGATCGCCCTGGTAGCCGGAACTGTCGTTGGGATTACTTTGAACCCTGGACAGGTTTCACTCCCTGACACGGAATCGACATTAAGCCTGAAAGCAGACACGGAGTCTGATGGGCGTACATTGCTGCTGCTGTCAGATCCAACGGGAATGGAGACTCTTCAGCGTCGCTTCGACACGGAGGAGGAGGCTCTGGAGAGCTATCAGGAGCTAACAGGACTTCCTGCGTCGACTACCGACAGCATCAGCGTCAAGGTCGCAGTAACCGAACGTACCGTGCAAATTGTTGAGACGCATGCTGACGTCCAGATCACCTATCTCCGACAGCATGACGGTCAGGTCGTGTCCACGTCGATTTCGGCAGCCGATCCTGCCGCACTCCCGCTGGTTTGGCGGAACTTAAACGCGGAGTACGGTGGAGGACTTCGCCGGAAACTCACAGCTGTTGCTCGCTATCTGGGTGACCTGTTTCTGCGGCTGCTGAAGATGGTTACCGTCCCGTTAATCCTGACCTCACTCATCACAGGGATTGCTGGTCTTGGGAGCAGCGGGAACTTTGGCAGTATGTTCCGACGGACGCTGACCTACTACCTAATGACCAGTGTTCTGGCGATCACCACGGGGATTGTCATGGTGAACATCTTTCGGCCGGGAATTGGTGCGGAACTTCCACAGGGAACGGAATCCGCCGAGGCGATGTCCGGCAATTCTCTGACGGGGATTCTGCTTGGTCTTGTCGACAATATGATTCCTACCAACCCAATTCAGGCAATTGCAAACAGCAGTTTTCTGTCGATCATTACTTTCAGCATCATCTTTGGAATCTTCATTGTCCGTACGGGTGGCGATCATGCAAAGCGTCTTCAGCAACTGTTTGAGGCAGCGTTCGAGGTGATGATGCGGCTGACCATGGCAATCATCAATCTTGCTCCTTACGGGGTGGCCTGCTTCATGATTTACGCCACAAGCTCTCAGGGCTTGCAGATTTTCCTGACGCTCAGCTGGTATATGCTCACGGTTGCAGCGGCACTTCTGTTTCATGCCACAGTGACTCTGCCGATTCTTGTGCGAACGTTTGCACGGCGTTCTCCGCTTGAATTCGCGCGATCAATGAGTCCGGCACTGATGACAGCGTTCTCCACTGCGTCCTCCAACGGCACGCTCCCGTTGACAATGACTTCGGTTGAGCAGCGAGCAGGTGTTTCCAATAAGACAAGTTCGTTCGTGCTGCCGCTCGGGGCCACGATCAATATGGACGGGACGGCACTTTATGAGGCAGTCGCCGTACTGTTTATTGCTCAGGCATACCGCGGCGATCTTGCGATCGCCGATCAGGTTCTGGTCGCAGTGACAGCTCTTCTGGCCAGTGTCGGGGCAGCTGGAATTCCTCACGCCGGGCTGGTAATGATGGCGATCGTGCTGCAGGCGGTGAACCTGCCACTGGAAGCCCAGGGAGTTATCATTGCGGTTGACCGGGTCCTTGATATGGCTCGCACAACAGTGAATGTCTGGAGCGATTCATGCGGCTGTGCGATCATTGAACGAACGTCAGGGGCGGAACCAGCCGGTCCGGCGCATGAGTAAGGCCCCCCCACTTCGTCAGCACGCTCAGCGGTTGCAGTTGCCATTTCGAAGGCAGCACTGTCACGGGTTTGTGTTAGTGGCTGTTCTGAGCCGAAACGAGTCGGAGCCGATCAGGGAGACTACAACGGCCTGAAAACTGCCGCCGGTGTTGAGATACGCCTGGTCCGCCTCGATCAGCGTGGAGGAATCCGACAGTGTTTCATTTCGGCCCATAAAGAATCGGAAGGCGTGTCTGATGATCGATTGCCGCACACGCTCAGCCCGGGCAAGTCGATCAATCAACTCAAACGCGTCGTCAACTGATCCGTTCAGTTGCGATTCAGTCAAGCCATCAATCCACCCGGAAGTGTCCAGACTGGCGGTGCGAAACTGATCCTCCGTATTTCTGTCACCGGCTTTGATCAAATTGTCGGGGTGCTCCAGCGATTCCTGGACCCGATAGCGTCCAAAGTCATCAAAGCATTCAAATGGCATTCCGAGGGGATTCATGCGTTCGTGGCACTTCATGCACTCCTGAGCCGCCGTGGCCCCGTCAATTCGAGTACGCAACGTCTGATCCTTGTGGTCAGGAATTCTTGCATCGACGGTGATCGGTATTTCCGGAACAGAACCTGCCAGCAGTTTTTCACGAATCCAGCGTCCTCGGCGAATTGGATCGGTCTGAAAGTTTCCGGAGTGGGCAACCAGCCAGGCAGGATGAGTGAGGATGCCCTTGCGGTGATGCACCGGAAACGGTTGAACGGTCTCGTAATCGAAGAGTTCCAGTTCATTGAACCGACCGTCTCTTCCCGGGGTTTTCGCCAAACTGTAAATGGGAGAATGCCAGTAGTGGTTGCCATGAGCCCAGGGAAAGGTAGTAAACGGTTTCACTCCCTGCCCAAATGTGCTCTCAAAATACCCCATTAAGCGTTGCAGACTGTTGTCATGACGCTTTTGACTCTTCCCGTGTACTCCGCGTGAATCAATATGTTTCCGGAGCAGTTCCTGATACTGGTCCGCCACCCCTTCCGGGTCTTCTTTCCAGTTCGTGTCCTTCAGTTCCTGCCAGACGATCTTCCAGCCGTCAACCAGACTGCTTCCTGCTTCATTGCTTATCGGGTGGTACAGGTAGAAACGATCAGTCGTGAGCAAGCGATGAAAAACATCCTTGTCCTGTTCGACAATGTCGGTCACGACACGATCCGCTTCATTCACGAGATGTCCGGGTGTCTGAGTGCTGCCACGATCAGGATTGACGTAAACACCGCCGCTGCGTTTCGAGTCCTTAAAGACGCGGAGTGCCATTGGGTAGCCAAAAAATTCGCGAAAGAACCTGACAAGCCTCGGGTGAGATGTGACTCGCGACTTCATCGACTGCCTCATACCGTTGATGGCGGAATCGACGCTTCCACGGTAGTACTGCGGATCGTCGAGTAACCGTTGCGCTTCCCGTCGGTAGTCTTCAGCAGTGAGCAATCGTCCAGTTGCTGCTGCCTGCAGCAGCTTTTCGTCAGGACGTCTGTCTCCCAGTGCGTAGGAAATCGCCCACGCGGCCTCCCGCGGCGTGAGTGGGAAGCGTCCTGCCTCATCCGCAACTCCGCCACCAAATTCTTCGCGGTACAGAAACTCCGATTCAAGCAGGACCGAGGTCAGCATCTGCTTCATCGCAGCGAGGGGACCAGCAGCATCGAGTGCAGATCTGGTCAGGGCAAGGTAACGTTCCAGCTCGTCTGGCTCTGCAGCGCGGGCGAGTACCAGCTGAAATTGTCTTTGAATTGCGCTGACGAGCAGAGTGTCGGCGGCAGTGGTTCCAGTGCTCAGTACCCGCGCAAACTCGGATGGCGTCTCCCGTGGTGCCCAGCGATCTCGAGCATTCGGGAACACAGTTTGATTGTTTTCTCCCAAAGCAAGACGCGCCGAGGCAAGCTGTTTGTCAGCCGTCCACCTCGCGTTCTCCAGCATGACCAATAGATGTCCGCCGCCAGGAGTACGGATTGCATAATCGCGTACACCTGACTGTTCAGGCAGTAACACGGGACTCGTTATCCCGTAGAAACCCATCTGGCGGAAACGCTCACGTTCTTCTCCCTGCAGCTGAAAAACATCCAACATTCGTTCCCGAAAAATCCAGGGATTGACAAGCCAGCGACGGGCTGGAGTGGACGCTTTGAGATCTGTCGAAGGTGAGAAAAGCTGTTCATGATCCACGTAATTTCCATAGGCCGGATACGGAAGCCGCTGATCGAGTTCCGACATTCCTGCCGCCTGCAGCACCGACCGGACCCCGAACGTCAGGACGCTGCGTTCCGACTGTTCCAGTGGGTCTTCATCACGAGGCGGCATCAGACCGTAGAAGATCTGATCCTGAATTCGATTCAATAAAATGCGGCGTTCTTCGCCGCTCACTTCGTTGACAGCGTGGAGATCAACACCACCCTCCGGCTGCTCACCCGTGTGGCAGGCAACGCACCGATTCTCCAGGACATTGAGAACTTCCGCAGGCAATTCGCCCAGTTCTGAGGCATGGCAATCAGCCAGCGTGCAGCAGAACACTCCCGCAAGAAATACCAGTTGATCAAAACGCATACTCTCAACCCTGTGTGCAAACGGTGACGAGACCTACGTCATTTTCGGCTGTGGAAACACGCTACGAATGAGGGACCGATGAGTCGGCTCATCGGTCCCTGACGAGGTGTTCAAGGGATACAGTGACGAATGATCCTACTGACCAGCGAAGAACTCGTGATCGGCTTCGCCCCCACTGATCAGGTAGGCGGTGAGATCGAGAACCTCATCCTCCGTCATGCGATTCAGCAAACCCGCAGGCATTGGAGACGTCTTCGAGACAAACAGTTCGTCAATTTTTTTGCGGTCAATGTTCACCCGTTGATTGGGATTTGTCAGGTCGGTATTCAGGGTCAGTCGATCACCGTTCAGATTCACTACAACACCGTTATGAACCAGACCGTCCTCAGTGACGACAGTGACCGCAGCAAATTGCTCGTTAATGACTTTGCTGGGATTGACCACCTGATCAAGGAGGTCCTTGACTGAATATCTGCGGCCGGCTGATGTCAAATCGGGACCGGTCATTCCCCCCTGATTACGGAATCGATGGCACGCATAACATCCCGCCGCAGCAAACATCTTTTGACCGTTTGCAAAATCCCGTCCTTTCAGACCAGTGGTCGCCGCCGCACTCAGTTCGTTCAGACTCCACTCATGGATTTCGCGGCCCTCAAAGACCTGGCCGAGGTTTTCCAGAACAGATTTGCGTTCGGGTTTCCTGTCCAGGACCACGGCAAGCTCTGTCTTTTGTTCCTCGGTCAATGAAGCAACCGCATCATTGCGAATGAACTCAATAAATTTGTCGAAGCTGGCACCACCGGCGTAACTGGCCGCTGTCAGGAACCACTCAAAATAAGCCGTGTGCAGTTCCGTGTTCCAGCCTGTCTTCAGAAATCTGAGCGAGCGTGCGTACTGCATTTGCTCTTCCTGAGTGGGAACAGTCTGCATCAAGTTGATGGCCTTTGCCGCCACAGTTGGAGACTGCAAAAAGGCGAGTGTTTCGCACAGCAGCCAGTTCATTTCCGGGGAAGCCGCCGGGAAAGCAGGATCCAGCATCGCGACTAAGGCGTTTGCTTTCTCACCATCAGGCATGCCGAAACGATTGAGGGCGATCTGAAGTGCTCGCTGCAGAGCGAGTGCTCCATCCGAATTGAGATCTGCGAGTGGAATTTCAAGGATCGATTCCGGAATCAGCTCTCGCAGCTCCTCATTGACTTCGGCGGTGTCATCTCGGTGCTGCGGGCAGGTACCGGCAGCACGGGCGAGAGCGAGCAGTGCGACCGCGCGCTTGTTTCCGTTCGGCTCATTGAGTGCTCGGTCCTGCCACTGCTCCAAAGGCTGGTGCTCAATGGCAGTGCGAGCGGCGAAGCGAATAAAACGATCCGGGTTATCGAGGTCCGTCCATGCATCAGCAACCGCGTCCTTGTGGATTCGGCCGTGGTATTGTTCGAGTTGGCGTCGACGATCGCGTGCCGGATTCTCGGTAGCTGCCGCAGCAGCCGGAGCCGTACTCTCGCTTCCGGTGTAGCGAACGCGGTAAAGACCGGACTGCACACGACGCCCACCAATGGTGAAGTACATGGATCCGTCACCGGAATGGATAATGGCATCAGTTATTGGCAGCGGAGCGCCAGTCAGGAATTCCTCACGTGTGGCTTGATATCCCGCACCATCCGGTTTGAGATGGACCGCGTACACACGGCCCCAGCTCCAGTCGAGCGCGTAAAGAGCATTTTGATATTTGGCAGGGAATTTCGCTCCGTAGCCAAAGGTGACACCCGTCGGTGAACCAGGACCGATGTCCACAGTTCCTGGCAGATTGTCTTCATAAAATGGCGGCCGTTTACCGGCACCGTTCCGCCAGCCAAACTCAGCACCGCTGACAACCTGACAGATTCGAGTCGCGCGATACCACGGAGTATTGAAGTCGTACTCCATATCTGCGTCGTATGTAAACAGTTCGCCGTCGTGATTGAAAGCCGCGTCAAAGATGTTGCGAAACCCCGACGCGTAAGCTTCAAAGCTGTTTCCCTCGGGGTCAACCCGATAGACAATACCTCCGGGAGCGAGGACCCCTCGATTGTGCCCCCTGCCGTCGGGCATGCTGGGCAGCAGGTGGTCTTCCCCCCAGACCCTTGCGACGGGGGAAGTGTCAGCCAGTTCCGGCGGTGCAGTATTGTTACCCGTGATCAGAAACAGGGATTTTCCGTCTGGCGAGGGGACAACTGCGTGCACACCATGATCACTGCGGGAACGGATTGCTCGCAATTGTTCAACGTGGTCCAGTTGATCGTCTCCATCGCTGTCAGTGATGCGATACAGCCCGGATTCCATTTTTTGCTCGTAGTCGTTCACGCCCACATACAGAGCGCCAAATGCCCAGACCATGCCGTTAACGCCACGAATTTGAGCCGGCACCTGCTGAATATCCTCCTCTGAGAGTGTTTGACCGACCGCAGGCGGGGTGATTCTGTACAGACCACCAAACTGGTCGCTGACAAGGATGCGGCCTTTGTCGTCGGTGCAGAGGTTCACCCATGAACCATGTTTGTCAGCTGGTACCGAGTACAACAGCTCGGCCTCGAAACCCTTCTGCGTCCAGATTCTGTCCACAGGAGTTGCGGTGTTCCCCGCTGACTGCGCAAAAACGCAATTGAACTGGGCAGTCACCAGCAAGAGCAGCGTGGCTGCAACCCTGTTCAACTTCACTCTCTCGTTCACTCTCTCGTTCATGCTCTAATTCCATCTGTTCTGAAATAACTCAATTCACACGCGGGGCTGATGAGTGAAAAAAGAAATCAAACACCCAGGTCAACAGTTCCGAACAATGAATCTGCTGGTGTGGCTGGAAGTCATGTTGCGTGTCTTGAACCAAACGCCTCAACAACATCCTGTCGACTGGTCCCACTGGCAGCGAGTTTAAGGCATCATTGCTCACCTGCACAGGTCACTCAGTCACTCCCACGTGGAATCAATCGGATGTGCCGGATAATATGCCGGATCTGCCTGCCTTTACAAAATGAACATAGACTAACGGCATTGCAATGCACACAGGAATCCGCAATTTCACCGGGAGGGCTTACGGTATCATGGCTTTACTCGTGGTGCTTTTGACTGTGTTGAACAGTTCCTGTCTGGCTGATGACGACGGCATTCGGCTAACAAGCGGTGCGACTCTTTCGGGGCGCGTGACCGTTTTGAGTGATGGGCAGATTTCTGTTGGGATTAAATCCGGTAATCGTATCCTGACACGCACCTACCCTCGAGATCGCGTGGAAACCTACACGGTTGCCGACGTGACCTACGATGGGCGGACCAGCAGGATCGTTCAGCGTGGCACAAAGCCTGATGAAACGACAGTGGAGGAGTTGAACCGACTGATTGACGCCGGTTCGTCCGCACCGGAATGGCTGGCAGATTTGAAGACAGATTTTCCGGCGAATCTTGATTACGGGTGGCCGCAGCCACCTCAGGGTGGCTGGGACAGTTCCAGAAATATTGGCCAATACGTTTGGGACCGCGTCAACCCGAATCCATCGCGTTGGCGTGAGGGGGTGGCGCTGATGCACCACGTGATGCAGGTCAACAAAGAGCCCGAGATTCAACAGCGGGCGATGCGAACACTTGGTGGGATGTATCACAGTCTGCATCAGGATTATGCGCGTGCAGCGTGGTGGTATTTAAAATCCGAGCTTGATCCGAAGTCAAAAGCGCATCCTCAGGCTGTGATTCGCCCTGCAGACTGTTACCTGCAGTTGAA
>JAFMMM010000554.1 GCA_017859815.1 Planctomycetota bacterium
TCGTCGGACTCGGAGAGAAGTTTTAACAACTGGTCCGTTTCAGCTTGTGCAGGTTCTCGTGTGAATGTGATTTGAAACGCGTGTCGAATCTGTTTCTGCGGCGACGCGCCGGCCTCCGCGGCAACTCGCTCAGCAAGATAGCTGGCTTCGTTGTGCACAAAATCACCGTTGTACATGGCGAGAGCCTGCAGTGGGGTGATGGAATCGTGCCGGCGGGGACGGGACTCATCGCAGACGCTCGCATCAAACGTCTGTAAGAACGGCATGTTCAGTGTACGCTGCTGGTAGATGTAGATACTGCGTTTTCGACCCTCCGGTCCATACTGTGTGTCCCATTTGCTGTTGGAGTATTTGACGCGTTCTGAAATATCTCCCGGGAGCGGTGGGAAGATCGGTAACCCGAATTGTTCCGGGTTCAGTCGTCCACTCACACTGAGTACGCTGTCACGCACCGCTTCAGCTTCGAGTCTGCGTCGGCGAAACCGCCACAACAGGGTATTGTCGGGGTCGCTTTCAGCGGCGGCAGTGTTCTGATGGATCGATGTTTGCTGCCATGTGGCGGAATTCAGAATCAAGCGATGGATTGCCTTCAGGCTCCAGCCGTTGCGAACAAATTCAGATGCCAGCCAGTCAAGCAGCAGCGGATGTGACGGTCCGTCACTGAGGGCGCCGAAATCACTGGGGGTCGCGACAATTCCACGACCAAAATGGCGATACCAAAGCCGGTTCACCATCACGCGAGCGGTCAGAGGATTGTTTTCACTGGCGATCCAGTTAGCGAGTGCCATACGGCGGCTGCGAGTTGGCCAGCGTTTGAACGGATCGAGTCGAATGGCGGCGGGGTTTTGATGGCCTGTCACTGCGCTGGGAAAACCAGCCTCCACAACCTTGCCGGGATTGTCATGTTCGCCTCGAATCATCACGCGGGTGACCGGTACCCCGGGTTCATAGGGTGGTCCGTAGGAATGTCGGAGTGACATTGCGGCTGGTTCCAGACGTTTCAGATGTTGAGGCAGAAACTTTTCCCTGCCGGACAATTCCTGATAGCGGTGCCGCTCCTCGCGGGTGATTCGATCATTCCTGGCGTCGGCTAAGAGAGAGTCGATCCCGGTGTGTTGTTCGGCACCGGGGTTGATAAATGTGCTGATGAAACTGCCGTCGCCACCAACCTCAAATCCATAACCCTCGTGGGAATGCCGAGCGGAGCAGATCACGACCAGTGATCCTGACTGATCAGACAGGAATGGCGAATTCTGGTCGAGCGCAGCGGTCATGAAGGCGTTGTCAAAGCGGACTGCGTTCTCACTGCTGTCGGGCAGCGTGGCGACGGACGGCTGTTTCTCTGCGTTGTCCTGCCGCAGTGTGATCCCGATGATTCGATCTGACCACTGTGTAACTTTTGTGCCCGGCGGTGGGTTTGGTGTGGTCGGATCTGCGTCGATGTCGTTGGCATCGAGCCAAAACTGCAGACCGGTTGTCGGTGGACTTCCGGAGCCGGTGTTGCGGCTCCACGAGTTCAGTGCTGTGAGCTCGGCTTCGTTGAGTGGGTGGTCGTAGATCATGATCTGCGAAAACTCACCAAGATGGTGAGCGTCCGCGGTCTGGATGGCTCCGGTTCCCTGGGAATACTGTCCCAAAGTAATGTGCTTTGGAGCCGGCAGATCCGCAAACCATTGCCCGGTGTTGGTGCCTGCGTTACTGCCAGTATGCGTGACTGGCATTCCATCGATATGGAACTGCCATTGTTCGCCATTGCAATTGGCAATGCAAAGATGCGACTGATTGTCGTTGATGGAATGTTTGCTGTAGATGTAATTGTTTCCCAGACTGCCCCCCATGGCCTGGATGCCAAACCCGGCCTGCAAGTCCAATCGTTCGAGGACTGTGCGGCGTAGAATTTCCAGTTCTGCTTTGGCCGATTCTGCTTGTTGTCGTAACTGGGTGCGACGATTACTGGCCCATTCGGCTTCTCCATCCCGATAGAAAGCGGCTGCAATCGGGCCACCGATCTGGAATGGGTCGCCTTCCAGAGGACGCGGAATCTGGATGGTGGAGAAGAAGGCCTGCAGGCGGTAGAAATCTTCGGTCGGGATGTTGTCATACTTGTGATCGTGGCATTTGGCACAGCCCACGGTCAGCCCAAGGAAGACGGAACTCACGGTCGTTGTGATTTCACTGAGCAGTTCATGGCGAGATTCATCGCCGCGCGGCTCAGTGAATGGGGCAAGTCGCAGAAAGGTGAGTGCCACGGCCTTTTCCGGCGGTGTCGACGGCAAATCTCCGGCACCCATGATCTCATTGAATTCATCGCCCGCCAGTTGTTCCCTGATGAACAGGTCATACGGCTTATCACGATTCAGCGAATCGATGACATAGTCGCGATATCGCCACGCGTGGGGCAGGTCCGGATCGCCTTCATAGCCGGTGGTGTCTGCATAACGGGCGAGGTCGAGCCAGAATCGTGCCCAACGCTCACCATACCGAGGATCATCCAGCAAGCGATCAACCAGCTTTTGCCAGGCTTCGGCGCTGGTGTCCTGCAGGAATGATGCGGCTTCGTCTGGTGTGGGA
>JAFMMM010000555.1 GCA_017859815.1 Planctomycetota bacterium
ATTGTCTCAGGGGTGCTGCTGCTGGGCCTGTTTACCATCGTGCTGAGCTCATTCCTGACTGGCTGAATGTCACGGGCAGGCGGTGCAGGCTGCATCCCGGATCTGCTGCAGTCGTTCAAATCGTATCCGGCCTCTGCTGTCGGACCAGCGGGCAGGCGAACGCGACTGCCCCGATTTCCCGGGGCTAATCTTCGGCCTGACTTCCGTCTCCACACATCCTCACGATCTTCGGGTCAAAACGCGCGATGGAATCAACAAGATCCTGCTGGGCTGCCATGACGTTGGCAATGTTGCGGTACACTCCCGGGACTTCGTCTGCTCCAGCAGCAAGAACATGAATTCCCTGATCGAGCAGCTCCTGACGAACTTTGTCGAAGTCCCACAGCTGTTTTCCCTGCCGCCGCGACATGACTCGCCCGGCACCATGTGATGCTGATCTCAGGCTTTGTGGATTTCCGCGTCCGCGAACAATCCAGGCCGGATCTGCCATCGACCCCGGAATGACCCCCAGTTCTCCTCGCGCGGCTGGAGTGGCACCCTTACGATGAACAATCAGGTCTCGCCCGTCATGGTGTTCCCGCCAGGCGAAGTTGTGGTGGTTCTCAACTCCGGCGGTGATTTCGGCCCCCAGCAATTGCGAGATCCTGCGGTGGATCACATCGTGATTTGCGGCGGCATATTTCCCCATCAGATTCATTGCCGCCCAGTATTCCTGTCCCGCTTCGGACTGCAGCGGCAGCCATGCCAGACGGCCAAATTGAGCCGCGCTGCGAGGCAGTAACCGTTGAGCGATTTTGGAATATGTCTGGCAAACGGCAGCCCCCGTCCCGCGACTGCCGCTGTGGCTGAGCAGTGCGACATAGTTGCCAGGATCAAGTGGCAAATCCGACTGAGGTTCCGAAATCCGGAGTGTACCGAATTCGACAAAGTGATTTCCTGACCCGGAAGTTCCCAGCTGTTTCCACGCGCGGTCGCGGTTTTCGTTCGTGACATGTGAAACTGACCAGTCCTCATCCAGCACTGCGTGCTGTTGCAGTGTCTGCTGAGTGCAGCCGATACCGAAAACTGTTCCCGCCATCAACGCATCACGATAGACGTGATAGCGGGTGTTCAATGTCTCTGGCGGAAGATCCAGCACCGAGAGTTTCATTCGGCAGGCAATATCGACCCCGACTGCGTAAGGAATCACCACATCTTCTGTGGCGAGGACGCCACCGATGGGGAGCCCGTAGCCCAGATGTGCGTCAGGCATCAGCGCTGCCTGTCGCGCCGCCGGGATTCGACAGGCGTTCTCCATCTGCGCGATTGTCTGTTCATCTGCATCGCGAGCCCACGACTGCCAGCGAATTTGGGATGGCTGCAACTGCTGCGTGTCATTCTCCGCGTGGAGTTCGATGGCGACCGCACTGAGTTGTTCGTGCCTCAGAAATCGATCGGGGTTCTTCAGGAGATCCTGCAGCGTCTTTTTGAGTTGGCTGCGGGGGAACTCCTCCGTCAAACACATCTGCCGAACAGCCAGCAGAGTCCCCGGAATGACCCACTCCGGGAAACCGATCGTGGCAAGCTGGCTGGCATTCATGGTGAGCGTTCCCGTAACGAGAGATGTGGATTGCATGAGACAGGATGGGGGACACACCTTTTCCTGCCGAGGTTCGCAACAATGCGAGTTTCTTTGGCCAGTGCTGTTTCGGGAATCACCGTTTTCTGTTGCCGGCATCGCCGCCCCGGCGGAACATATCCGTGAACGGGGGATGCTCGTAAGGCACGGGGGTTTCGGTTACGCGCGGATCTCCGGTCTCCCGCAGCGAGTCCATCAAACGCTGCCTGAGTTGTTCCCGCTGTTGCTGGTAATCCGGGTGAGCGGCGACGTTGTGCAGCTGTTCCGGATCCTGCATCAGATCGTAAAGCTCTTCCTGAGGTCGTTGTGCGAATGCGATGTCGAAGTACTTTCGGTATTCCTGGCTTTGCAGTCCGTGACTGACAATCCACGCCTTTGTTGGACTGGCATCAAGATCGCCGAAAGCTGCGAACGTGTTTCGCCTCAGTTCTTCCACGCCAGGCATTGCCGCGTCGGGGAGTCCGAAACCGGGCGCAACTCCCATTGGCCAGCGGTCCGGTGTGAAATTATGAATGTACAGGAAGTCCTTTGTACGCAACGCCCGCTGTGGATAAGGACGCTGGTCGGTACGGGCCGCCGCGACATGTCGTTCCCTGCCAATCAGCACCGCATCGCGTCCGGGGTCGACTTGTCCGGCACGGTCTGACTTGAGGATGGACAACAGACTGCGACCGGTCATCACGGAGGGCACCGGAGCTCCGGCAAATTCCAGAACGGTTGGGGCCAGATCAGGAAGCGAAACGAAATCGCTGATCACTCGTCCGCCCGGTATTGCACTCGGCCATGAGATCACAAGGGGGACCGCTGTACCCAGGTCATAGAGATTGCATTTTCCGGATGGCATCCCGGGCACGCCGTGGTCGCCCGAGACGATAATCAGGGTGTTCTCGCGAAGGTTTTCATCGTCAAGGACCTGCAGCAGGGCTCCCAGACCTGCATCGACGGCCTGG
>JAFMMM010000556.1 GCA_017859815.1 Planctomycetota bacterium
CCAGAAACCCTCGATAGACCGTTTCATCAGCCCAGTCGCCCGTGAAATGAATCGCATCAGCAGCATCAATACCGGCAGCCTGTTCGGTGAGCCGCTGCTGAACATCAGATGATATTTCCCCAACAAAGTAGAGGTGTGCGTTTTGCCCCGACCGCCGGAGTTCGCCGACCGCCGAAACACAGATGTCCGGCCGCTTCGCATCAGCCACGTAGCCGAAGGTAACAACTACAACCACCTCGTCATCGATCCCAAGTTCAGCTCTCGCCTTCCTACCGACGCTTCGTCCCTCCTCAGACGTAAGGTCTCGATAGATACAAAAAGGTAGATACTCGGCACGGACGCCGGAAAGACGCTCAAGATTTTGCTGTATGCCACGACTGTGAACAATCAGTGGCCTCGCCCTGCCGAGAACCTCGTCAAAGAACATCAGTGGCAGCGAGCCAGGATCCTGCATCCAGGAGTGAATCTCAGTTGTGGCAACGTCACGGGAGAGTGCACGGCTTGCGAGCTGCTGAACGTACCGTTCCCCTTTCCAGTGAAACAGCATATCGAGCAGGCGATTGTCATGAACAATACACACCCCGCCGTAGCGGCAATGCAACTCGTAGATGCTGTTGTGGTAGTGGCTATTACCAAGAACCGCGACAACTCCATCGTAGTCAGGCCTTAACCACGCGGCAGCTGATATTGGGTAGAACCTACGGACTCCCGGAGTCGCCTTTGGGTTTGGCTGGTCTGTGTACACATCGACATCAGCCAACCGACTTAGCGCGTTCACAGTCTGCAGCGAGTAGTCGGCAACTCCCGATCGATCGGGTGGATAAGGCGTCACGAAAGCGATTCGTGGCTGAGTCGCATGTGGTGCTGGGAACGCACGTAGAACTGGCTGCTGAAAAGCGTTCCACACGCGGTCTCCAACAGCATCAGCCGTAAACTTCTCCGCCACTGGGTACTGGATATCCCGCAGTGCTTCACAATCCGCCGGGCTTGCCAAGAATCTGCCCATAAGCGTTGCCAACCCATCGGCATCGTCGGCAGCGAACCTCGCACAGGAATCTGTAACCAGTTCTCGATGTGCAGGAATATCAGAGACCACGACAGGACATCTGCAGGCAATGGCCTCAACCACCGGAATCGAGAAGCCCTCTGCCCGGGAAGCCACCACCGCGAGAGTGGCTTGGGAATACCGCTCAACAAGTTCGGAATCCGAAAGATGATCGTGAAACACGAGGCTGCCATCCGGCACACGACCAAGCTGTGCGCGTCGCATGTCCTGCGGGTAGCACCCGACAATCTCAAGTACAGGATGACTCTCAGAGTCGCTCAAAAGGCGTAACGCATGAACGACCGTGGAGAGATTTTTCCGTGGATCTCCCCCCCCACTGAAAAGCACGCGAGGACGACCGCCTGCCCGCTCTGGAGCCCCACGACCAGCCTGCCCAAGCCTCTCTTCAAAAGCAGCCCGAAGTGCGACTCCCGTGACATGCATGCGACAAGAAGCAATACCCAGCCGACGGCTTGTTTCCCGTGCAACGCATGAGGAGATTGGTAAGAAACATTGGTAGCTTTGCAGCCACTGCATGGCGGCCGCATACCCGTAAAGCCCCGCTCGTTCGGCGAGATACCGCTCCGGAAACTGAAGTGGAATGAAATCGTAGATGACCGATACGGACGTCACGCCCGGTCGACCAAGAAGTGCCGCCACGGGCCGCGTGTCGTGCGTCATCGGCGAGAGCTGCAGAAATATCGCGGGACGCTCGGATGCAGCGATCCGAAAGGTGGCCCGGAGTTCATCACACAGTGCAGCATGGTCTGCCGCCACCGGGCCGATATCTGGATCGGTCAGCCCAATAATCCGTAGTTCAGGGCCGGCGTGATGACGAATCGCTTGCAGCAGAAACTGAGCGTGCGAGCCCACGCCACGCCTGGAGTAGTTCGGATCCTGAAGACATCGAATGTCGGCGAAGATGCGCACGGATGAAGGCTATCTCTTCTGAGTGTCGCTTGCAGCCCCATTCAATCTGCTCAGTTCGTCACGATGCCGCCGGCAGATCAACGTCGAGCAGTGACCTCAACAACCCGGTGATCTGGTCGCTCGGCTCTTGTCCCGCCACCATCGCGGGATCATCGGAGCTGCATGCATCTCCAGAAGCCGCTGCCTGCCTGCGACGGAGTTCTGTTCTTGCAAGAGCCACAACGAGTTCTTCAAGACGATCACGTTCGCGACACTGCTCGGCCGAAACCTCCGGAGCCACCACCACCTTCTCCGGCCGCCGGCCTCTCAGTCGGTGCACGCATGGCCGAAGGATCCTGCGCTCGAACTCGCGCAACACTGCTCGGACGGTATTCATAACGTTTTGCCACAGGGACCGTGACTAGGCCGCTCGTCTCGTCGGATGCGCAGCTGCCACGAAATCAACAACTGGCAGTGGAAACATCATGCAGCCACCATCCTGGAGGTAGGCCTGCTCGCGTTCTAGGATCGAACTGCGGAAGTGCCACGGCAACACCAACAAAGCGTCGGGCTTACGGCTCCGAACGTCGGCCTCAGACGCAATCGGAATCA
>JAFMMM010000165.1 GCA_017859815.1 Planctomycetota bacterium
CCGTCGCCGAGCAGCTCTGTTGGGAGAAAAGCCTGCCGTACCTCGCATCAGCGATCTAGGACATCTCTACTCGTCGTCACTCGGGAAACTGGAAGTTGATTTGATGAGCAGCCATCAAATGAGCGAACAACAGGTTCTTGATGCCGTCATGGCCGATGCCATCCGAACAGTTTTCGAAGAATACGTGGAACAGCATGGGCTGGACGACATTGCGAAGATCTTCGCACGCGGCGTCCGCATTGAAGTGGGAGATTTGTTGTCCAGTGACCATTATGCGGAACTGCTGCAGCGGGTGCCCCCGGTATGGGACCGCGCCTTCGATGTGAATGCAGCAGAGAACGCTGCGATGCGAGCATCCTGCGTGGAGTTTGTTCTGGCAGGACTGTATGCCACGGAAAGAATCAGCCGATCGCAGAAGCACGGAATTGTTTCGTACGAAACGTAATCAGGCAGTCAGGCCGGATCTGTCATACTGATCGGACAACTGTAGAAGTCCTCGGGCGGGGCACAACGGAACTCCATCCACTCCCGCAGCACAGGATGCAGGAAGCCCAGCTTCGCAGCGTGCAGGGCATGACGAGTTTCACCCGGTTCTTCTCCTTCAAATCGAGGAGATTTGCGAATGGTTCCCTTTGGACCATAGTACTCATCTCCCAAAACGGGATGACCAAGGTGCGCCAGGTGAACGCGGATCTGATGATTTCGCCCGGTGAACAGACTGCACTCCACCAGTGCTCTGTCCGCCATCTGCTCCACAAGAGTCACGCGAGTGCGAGCGGGTTTTCGCTGCAGCGCGTCGCCGGCCGCTGACATCAGCACGCTGTTGCCACCGGGTCGGCGACCGATCGGCAATTCGATCAGACGCGTCTCAAAATTCACTTGCCCCTCGACCAGAGCGAGATAACTCTTGGACAGTTTCCCCTGTTGAAAATCCAGTGAGAGCAGGCGGTGGGACAGGTGCTCCTTAACGGTCACCAGCAGACCACTGGTCATGCGATCGAGGCGATGAACGATCCCTGGCCGCAGCAGACCGGGCAGTTCTGTCTGGCGATCGAGATGATACTGCAGCCCATTCGCCAGCGTTCCGTCCAGAAAATCACCCACGGGGTGAGCGATGATTCCGGCAGGCTTATCAACGACCACGATCCACGGATCTTCATAGACGATCCGAAAAGAAATCGGTTCTGCCGCAAGCAGCTGGTCCGGAGGCTCGATCAGCCGGATTCGTACTCGCTGCCCGCGAAATACGCGATTTGAGCATTCCGCCGGCTGATCCTCAATTTTGACTAACCCTTCGGAGACCATTCTGCTCAGACGCCACGCTGAATAATTTCTCAGGTGACGCGACAAAAATGAGTCGACTCGGGTGCCGGAAAGATACGGTTCGACAAGGAACTCGGGTTCCGGAAACTGCCGTGGAGACGATGTCATGACGCAGCTCCCAGCAATCCTCACATGAAGAACCAGTTGTCCGACGACTGCCTGCAGAGTTCTTCGCTGTTCAAACAGCCTCAGTTCCATCCTCTGCAGTGGCTTCCCACACGTCTTCATGCGGCCACCAGTCTTCAACTCCAAGTAACTGCAGCATCTGTGCTCGCAGGTTGGTCAAAACAGGATCTTCACCACGTGGGCGCCGACCAGCTTGCACGGGAATTGGCTCTCCAAATATGAAGTGAACCCGCCACTGCGGATGCATGGTGATGGAATCTGTCATGTCCTCTTCAAGCCGGTGGACGGTCTCAGCAATACGCTCCGGTGTCACCGGCCCCCGCACCCCGTCTTTCAGATAATCCTGCGGATAAAGTGACATCCCCTGCGCATAGTAGCAGTCTGCGAGGGCACGCCAGCGTTCACTGCGATCCTCTTCGGACAGTTCTTCGTTCAGCAGTTCCCTGACAATGGCAATACGCAGATCCTTGACTCGCTGAATCTTGTCTCCAAGTTTCCGGCCCCCCAGCCATCGTTCTTCATGGGTGTGCAAAGCCGCATCCATCAATGATTCGATGCGAGGTCGCATCGGGCCGCTGCGGGAATCCCCCAGGATCTCAACTTCACGACCTGCAAGCTGCGCTCTGGCTAGCTGTCGAATTCGATCAATGATCGGCAGATGCGGGTGAGTTTTCCAGAACGTCTGCTGTTCCAGACGATCAAGAGTTTCGCCAACGCACTCCTCCACCGTACTCAGGAGTTCGTATCTCAGGATTAATGGCAGGATTTTGATCTGCCCGCCCCTGCCATTTTTTTCGCGCTGCTTCGCCGCCGAACGCGCAATGAATGACACGCCGTCCATCAATCCCAGCAATCGATCATTGGACCGCGAAATCACGCCCTCGGGAAACAGGACCAGCGGTCGCTCGGCATCAGCAACGATCTGTACAGCAGTCGAGAGAGCCTCCCGGTCATTTCCTTCACGGTAAACACTGAACCCGCCCAGCATTCTCGCAATCGTCGATTCCAGCCAGTTCTGTTTGAAGACGTGCCAGCTGGCCATCGAATAGATGTGACACCTGGCTTCTCGACACACCATTCCCATCAGCATCGGGTCGGAATCCCGCGAATGATTGGGGCAGAGGATGATCCCGTCGCCGTCAGCTAAACTCTGTTTCAGCGCTTCGATCCCGGAATAACGGTATTCGACAATTCCGTATCGCTTCCTGATGATTCCGGGCAGCCACGGTTTGAATAGTGTGGAGAGCAGGGTCTGGCGTGAAGGTGGGACAAACTCATACGGTTCGTCGATAACGATTCGCTGCATCGTACGCGGCTTTCACTGTCAGGAATCAGCGTTGTTCAGGCAACCCGAGTGACGGAACTGGCTGCAGTATTACCGCAACTCTTTTTTCTGCAAATGCCCACAACAGGCAAATGATCCTCGTCAACAGGATTCTCGCGGCATTCGCCGAGTGGTGTTCCCCCAACGGAATGACTGGATTCCAGCTTTGGCGGTTTCTGAGGGTTTGTCGAATAAACAGACTGCAGAGAACCGGGCGCATGCTGCTCGCCTGGTGGCACAGGCTGTTGGTCAAAAGTCACCGGGCTGACTACGAAAAGTGCTCAGTCGCAGTTGCCCTGTGCTCGTAATCCGTATCTGCACTGCACCGCACTCACTCGTGAAATAAAGTGGTCTGCCGGGAAAGACCTGCTGAAGATGTGATCGCCCGGAACTGTTTCCGCTGCTGACGATCACGTGATGCGGTCGGACCCGACTAAACAACTGCGGAGGATTTGAGTATTTACTGCCATGATGCGGACTGATCAGTACACTGCATTCCGGCAGCATTGGCAACACCTCGTCCAGCCCCTCAAGTTCCAAATCGGCCGGCACACAGACTCGCTGGCCGTGAAACTCCAGAACTGCAGCCAGACTGTTCTCGTTGTCGGTTCCGCCCATTTCTGTCGACATCCGGCGCTGCAGAAAATCCACCCGCAAATCATCAACCGTGAGTTGGTCTCCGCAGCCTGCCAGCACCACGGGAATCTGCCGAGCCTTGCAAAGTTGCATCAGGTTCTGCACATCCGGTGCGGATGAATCGGCACACTGCCTGGTGGTGATGATCATTCCCGTTGGCATCTTCAGCAGAAGATCCGGCAGCGCATTATAATGGTCTGCATCAGCATGAGAGATCACCGCGGCGTTAATTGTGCGGTGCCCCCGGTACCACAAGAACTCACTGATGCACCCGGCGGCCGCAGTACCCTGATTCATGGCGCCGGCATCGAACAACAGCACTCGATCAGCGACTTCAACCACAATCGCATTGCCATGCCCAATATTTAAGACGGTACATGTCAGACCGGACGTTTGCTGCGCGATCGAAAGAGCCCAGAGTTGCGTTCCGCTGAGAATCAGCAATACCAGTTGCAGGCACGTGCGCGCGAAACCACTGCGACAAAGCAGCAGTCCGCCCAGCAGGATGTACCACACCGGAAGAAACCACGCTGGCAGGTCCGGAATCATCAGATAGCCGAATGAAAACTCTGCGGAATACGACACACTGATCAGCAGGAGTTTCAGCACACATGAAAACGGAAACGCCGTGATCCCACCGCACACAGGAAGCAACACAGCGGAACCGAGAAACAGGAATCCCAGCGTCAGCACAACTGCAGTCAGCGGAATCAAGACCAGATTGACGATCAGACTCACCAGTGAAAACAGATGAAACTGAGCAGCAACGAGAGGAGCAACGAACATTGTCACAGCAAGCAGACGCCCGAAATTGCAGCGCAGCAATACACCAGCCTCAACAACCCGCGCTCGAATTCGGTCTCGCAGCAACAATCCATCGGGAAGAATCTCAAACTCGCGTTCCGAGCTTTGGCTGGCAAACCAGAACAGACCGGTCACTGCGAGAAATGAAAGCCACGCCCCAGGTTGGAAAACCGTGTGTGGATCGAAAGCAACCATCAACAGGATGGTTACACTCAGTAACACGGGCGGCCGAATCTGACGCCCGGACAATTGGGCAGCAGTACCAATCAGCAGAAAGCAGGCAGCTCGAACAACCGATGGTCGCATGTCCGTCAGCAGAGCAAAGCAAACACAACCAGCAGCTGAGAGAATCAGCGCACGATTGCGCGGCATCAACAGCGCATGCAGGACTCGCATCAGGAAGACATACAGAATCCCGACATGCAGCCCGGAAACCGCCAACAGATGAATCGTTCCGCTGCGTTCAAATGCACGCTCCGTTTGTTCACTTAACAGACCTCGATTGCCCAGCAGCAGGGCAGTTGCAACTCCCTGAAGGTCCACAGGAATGCGGCGGAGAATCTGCTGCTCGCCTGATAAGCGAAGCCGACTGATCAGAGCAGCGGGACTCCACACGGAAGCCGCTTGCGACAGTCGCACGGCAGTGGGATGGCGAACGTGAAGCGTTGCAGTGATGCCTTCCCGCGCGGCCCATGCGGCGAAATCAAATTCCCCGGGATTGGACGGAGTCTCCGGCAAACGCAGTCTGCCGAGCACACTGACGCGATCCCCCCAGTTCACCGACTGTGGCAACAATCCCCGAACATACACCTCGACAAGTCCGGAGACGACTGCCGTTCTGTTGCCAACCCGCACTTGATCCGTCCGCACTCGGAAACGGACGCCCCGGTCCCGGAGGTCGGGCGACTCCGGATCACCTCGGAGCGAGACCAGCCCGGAGACCACCCCATCAACGCGGCAATCGAGAGGCTGCCCCTGCTCTAACAGCAGCAGGCTGGCTGGACTCGGACCAGTCTGCACCGGCTGTAACCCCCAGAGGGCACCGCCGGCTGCAAACAGCGCAGCCAAAAGAAGGCACTGTGCGCACCGGGCACGACGTGGTGCCGTCAACGCACACAGAAACAGTAACAACAGGGACAACTGGGGAAGGAAATCCGCTGAGACTCCTGCTGAACCGCAGGACCAGATACCGGCCGTCAGGGCAATGGCCAGTTGCAGTATCAAGGGAGGTTTTTGCAGGTCTGCTGCAAAACTCCTGAACCGCATCAGCAGTTTATTCAACGAGTGTTGTCTCTCCTGCGAATGTTCAGCATCGGTTGCAACTCCTCGACAAAGTCGTGCACATCCTGGAATTCCCGGTACACCGACGCAAAACGGACAAAAGCTACGTGATCAAGATCCCGCAGGGCATTGAAGACCAGTTCTCCAATTCGTCGCGAAGGGACCTCGCGTTCTCCATCTTCATAAATCAGGGACTCAACACGTCCCAGCAGCTGATCGATTTGTTCAGGGCTGACCGGCCTCTTGTAGCAGGCTTTCTCAATCCCAAATCGAATTCGATTGCGATCGAAGGGAACTCGCGTGCCGTCTTTTTTGATCACCCGAACCGGAGATTCTTCCATACGCTCATACGTAGTGAATCGCCGCTCACAACCCAAACATTCCCGTCGACGACGAATGGAAAAGTCCTGGCTGTTCCGGGAATCAATCACTTTGGTTTCATCATGACGACAAAAAGGGCATCGCACAGAAAAGATCTCACCGCATCATGGGGTTCCGCGGAATGCAGAACTGTAAAAACACTGCTGTTTGCAGCATTTGGCAGAGTGAACAGGCTGAAATCCCGGACAACGGCCCCACTGAGAATGGATTCGGTCGAGGAACGAGAATCCAGCCTTCGCCCCCAGGCCGCGCCGTTGAAAGTTTTCACCCGCTTCGTTTATGTCCATATTTGCACTCAGAATCAAGTGATCAACGGGATTCCCCGGGCGAATTCATCACTGCGAGCCCGGCGATGCCAGGTGAGATCCGCATCTGACACAGGAAGCCGGGCCCGGAGACAGTTTGACCACCTTTTCCCGCCAGAACACCAGCACTGGTCATCTGTCAGGCAATACAGCAACCCCGGCTGGATCCGGCCGCCAACACAACGTCGATTGGAATTCCTCTGTGGGTTCGTGTTAAGCTGCCGCGAGTGGGAACTTCTCCTCCGGTGTCTTCACCACTCCTCCAATCTTCCTGCCAATTAAAAGGTCTTATCATGGCTGTTTCACCCGCGGGCTCTCGGCGCTCGTTTCTGCAGACATCGACAACTGCTTCCCTTTCCACGGCACTGTTTGCGTCCGGAACTGCCGCTGCAGATGAAAAGCGGGACAAAGTTGTCGTTGGCGTCATGGGGACCAGTCGCGGTGCAGCACTGGCAAAAGTCTTCTCCGGATTGCCAGGCGTCGAAGTACGTTATGTGTGTGATGTTGACAGCAACCGCGCTTCGGCTCTGATGGAATCCCTTGGTCCGAATGTGGACTATCCGCTTCAGGTCACGGGAGATTTCCGTCGCATCCTTGACGACCCCGAAGTCGACGCCCTGATCTGTGCTGCTCCAAATCACTGGCATGCTCCGGCGGCTATTATGGCCTGTGCAGCTGGCAAACACTGCTACGTCGAAAAGCCCTGCAGCCATAATGCTCGCGAGGGAGAGATGCTGGTGGAGGCAGCTCGCAAACACAACCGCTGCGTGCAGATGGGCAATCAGCGCCGCAGCAGCACTCCGATTCAGAATGCCATGAAGAAACTCCACGAAGGTGTCATTGGCCGCGTGTATTACAGTCGCAGCTGGTATGCCAATACTCGCGGACCAATCGGCAGCGGAATGCCGGCCGACGTACCAGCTCATATTGATTACGACCTGTGGCAGGGCCCTGCGCCGCGACAGCCGTTTACGTCCAACAGGCTGCATTACAACTGGCACTGGGTCTGGCACTATGGCAACGGGGAACTGGGCAACAACGGTGTGCATTCCATCGACCTGTGCCGCTGGGGACTGCAGGCGGAATATCCGACGCGGGTGGTTTCTTCCGGCGGTCGCTATGCGTTTGATGACGATCAGCAAACTGCTGATACGCACATTGTCTCCTTCGAATTCCCCGACGATCGTCAGATCATCTGGGAAGGACTCAGCTGCAATCGCTGGGGCCTCGATGGCTCGTCTTTTGGCTGTACATTCCACGGCACCGAAGGCACCATGACACTGAACGACTCGGGCTACACAATCTACGATGCTCGCAAGAAGGAAGTGGAGTCGGACAAGGGTGCCGACGGTATGCAGGCTCATGCTCAGAATTTTGTGGACGCCATTCGGCAGGGCGATTCAGGAATGCTGAATTCCGAGATTCTCGAAGGTCATCGCACAACACTTCTCTGTCACCTCGGCAACATTGCTTATCGCACAGGCGATGCTCTGACCTGCGATGCGGAAAATGGCCGCATCACAAATAGCGAGCAGGCGACTGCGATGTGGGGACGCGATTACGCTCCCGGCTGGGAGCCGAAGTACTGATTGCGGAAACCGGCTGGCCGTTGCCGGCTGCCTGAGGGTGGTCGGCCACGGCAGTGCTGCCAGCAAGCAAACGCTGCCATCATGCTGCTCCTGCTGAAGGCCTGTTCCTGCGGACAGGCTGTTTCTGATCAGGATTGAGTCGGCTGCGGCCAACTGCTACTGGATTGCCACTCGCAGGATCGCCAGGAGTACACCGGGACAGCCACTGCTTCATTTCAACGATCAGGCTCTACGGCCAGAATGGGTCGTCGCGATGTTCCAGTTGGTCCATGTCAGATTTCGACAGTGCTTCTCCGGTTTCGGCAACGCGGTAAAGCGTCTGTCGGACCGTAAACCCAAGCGATTCGTACAACTTCACTGCGGGGATATTTCGAGCAGTGACTTCCAGAGACGTCGCACTCATCCCGTCCAGGCGAAAGCCAGCCATCGCTTTCAGCATCAATGCTCGTCCGAGGCCCGCGCCTCGGTGTTCCGGGACTACACCAACATTCTGAACAGCCCCGCATCCTCCCGAACGCAGGATTCCCTGAATTGTGCCGACATCCACAGGAGGCCAGTTTGGCTCGGGCTGATAGACAACCAGCCACGTTGCATTCGCACAGAACGTACGCTGGGCTGCAATCTCCCGGACCAGCGACAGACAGCCCTCTGGTCGACTGAGGCAGCCAAAGACGCGACCATCCAGGTCATTGCGGAATGAGTGCCACTTAACCTGAGCATGTCGTTCTGTCAGCATCGGCCGCCACGACTGCCAGTGATAGCCCTCCGGCAGGGCCGCAGCAGGGAGATTCTGCATGCGCAGATCCGCAACCATGCGCAGGCGTTTGTAGGTGTCTTTGGCCATGGCTGTTCGCCGGGAACTTTGCCCGGCTTATTGTTGAATAACAAGAGGTAAGCAACATCGCACACGTGATCAGAGCGGCAATGTCGATCCGCCCGTCTTATTCTTTGGGTAAGAACCGGCTTCGGCGACTGTGAAATGCCGGAAATCGAGCAGAAATCAGAAGTTCAGCGTGAAAGTCAGTGCCCCTGATTTCTGCCCCCCTGTCGAATTGCGGCGTTACTTCGAATCCATCCGAATCCGAATTCTGCGGTATTCCATCTGTCCGCGATCACCTTCCAGGCCAACCGGGCCGGATTCCGGAAGTTTCATCGCCGCCTCCAGAACTTCTCCGTTGCAGGTACAGCGAGCTTCCCCGCCCCGCACGACGACTTCCATCAGGTTCCAGTCCCCCGAGCGAAATTCCTTCAGCTCCTTCCAGGGGCCAGCGAGCGGAAAGTCACGACACTGTAATTGCGGTTCTCTCAGGAAGACACCGCTGTCTGCGTTGGGAGTCGCTCGAAATTCCAGTCGCAGAGTGAAGTCCTCACCAAATTCCGCTGTCGTCCAGAGTTGCTGAATTCGTCGCCCCTCCGTCGGAGTTGTCACCACCAGCCGACCGTTGATGGCCCGATATCGCCCGTCGGGCGTTTGAGTCTTTCCACTGAACTCCTGCTCTTCGTCGACGAATGGCCACACAACGGTGCCGGGGCTGCGTTCCATCCAGCGCGTTGCATTGACTCGCGTTTTCTCCGGAGTTACGAGGAATCGCCAGCCGGTCAGATCTTTTCCATTAAACAAACTGGTAAATCCCGCTTCTGGCTGAAAATCATCCGCCTCAGTTTCCAGCAGGCCAAGCGTTGCGAGCACGGGACGCATGGCATCTGCCCACATCTGATAACCAACGGCATTGGGATGCAGCAAATCAGGCATCTCCTCCGCCCGAGCATTGCCGTTTTCATCAGCAAACAGTGTGAATGTGTCCAGCACAGTCACGGCCTTGTTACCGCGGACGGTCGCCGAGTACAGCTGGTTGATGCTGCGAATCGCATCTGCGGGGCGCTTCTTTGTCTCTGAACTTGGAAACACCAGATTGAGAACGATCGGGCAGTGCGGATTCGCTTTTGCACAGGCCTCGATAATCAGCCTCAGGTTCTCATTAATCACTTCCGGCGACGCGCCTTCTTCCAGGTCATTTGTCCCCATCAGCATGACGATTGCTGCGGGCTTCAGGGACAACACATCTTCCTGCAGCCGAATCAGCATTCCCCGTGTGGTGTCGCCGCTGATTCCGCGATTCGCAATCTTCAGCCCGGGAAACAAGCCGCGAAAATCATCCCCGGCCCCCTGGGTGATCGAATCCCCGAGAAACACCACAGCCCCCTGATCCTGCTCGGACTTTTCTGCCCATGCCGTCCGCCGCTGCAGCCAGAGATTGCGAAACCAGTCGTAGCGACGGATCGGCCCCGCTCCCGGCAAACCATCATCAGATTCCGGAATCGCTGAATCCTGAGCGAACAGGGGACCTGCAGCGAATCCGCAGCTAAGGATCACAGACAGCAGCAACACAAGACGGACGAGGCGCGTCCCGGAACGGAAAAATGCCATGAATTTCACTCCACGAGGATCGGAATCACGAAGGCCTGCTGCCGATTTTCGAGGCTGCTGAAGGGACTCCGCTGTTCTGGAGTCTAATACGACCTGGCCCGGAATGCAGCTCACCGAACCGACTGGATTTCAGGCTGCGGGAACCGGTCATTTACGAAACCCGCGATCCCCTCGCACACCAGGCTTTGGATTGCGTCGGTCCGCAGCGTCAACGCCGCAGAATTCCCGGGCCGGACTCTCCGTCGGCGGCGTTTTCACACAACATCTGAACCGGCAGATTCTGCTGAATTGCTCTGGAGCGAAAACCGGGAGAAACGCTACAGTTACGGAATGTTTCCCCAATCCGTCTGCCCGAAACCGATGCGGCAGAGATTGAATCGAGGTGACCACGATCACGCGAGGACCGCCAACAGGATGTTGCGGAACGATCCGGGAGACGCAGGCATGGAGGCACCGATCACGGTGATACGAGTACTTTGCACCGATTCATTACGACTGGGCAGTGCGTTGTCCGGGCTGGCCAGTAGTCCGGAATGGCTGCGTCGCGCCGCAACAAACGCTGTGCGGCAGTCCGTTACAAATCTCTTCGAAGCAGCAATTCTCGCGAGGTGCCAGGCTGTCGTCGTCTGCGGTCGCGTTGTTGAAGACGCAAAAAATCTTGAAACCGCGTTGCGCTGGCTGAAACCGTATTGTCAGCGACTGCACGACAGGAACATCTCACTGATCATTGCCG
>JAFMMM010000166.1 GCA_017859815.1 Planctomycetota bacterium
TCATGGCCCTGCGTCATGGAGGCATGGGCGTTACGCCATCCTCCTCATCCCGTCCACTGTACTGCCGACGCACTCACGGGCGTGTGTTCCAGGTGTACCCGGCACGCTTTTTCCGGCACATTTCTTGTGGAGGATTTCCCTTCGTGTGCGGTGCAGAGTTTCTTCGGCTGCACTCATCTGCCAGGGACGATCCAAACCCTTTCAATTCAGCGCTGTTCGCGATGAACGTGAAGGGGCCCGTGACGATGACGACTTTTCTTGAATTGCTGTTTGTTGCGATCGGCCTTGTTCTGTTCATGTTCGTTCAGGTCGCGGTGCTTGCCGTAATGTGGTATTCCGCAGGTCCCGAATTTGCTTTTGTGGATGACGGTCCGATGGCCAGTCCACAATGGTGTTTGGGAATGCTTGCAGGTGCCACGGCGGGCGCGGCTGCGTCTGGAAGTTTACTTCGTCGGCTGAGTTCGCTGCGAAGTGTTCACGTGCTCTGTTTGGTTCTCATCACGCTGAATTTACTGGGAGCCGCGACTGTCGAGCAACGCGGGAGAGCGAACACTGTGCGGGAGGTCGACATCCGGAAACTGGCGTCTGCAGAGGCCGGAGAATATGCCGTGAGTTCGATTTGATTTTACGTTGCTGCTGTTGTTCTGAATCCCCTGGCAGCGTTGGGGGCTGCCCACCGCCGCAAATGATTTCTCACGGCGGGCTTTGCTGCGGTTGGGGCATCGAGCTTGAAGTCAGTTCGATTTGATTTGGCGCCACCGTCAATCGAGTTCAATACTTGCGTCAGTTTGCAAAATAAAATCGGCGGCGTCTGCTGAGTCATCGATCTGACGCAGGTGCTGTGTAAAATCCGGAACTTGTAACAGTCTGGCAATTCGGGCGAGAATGCGGAGGTGTGTTCGCGAATCTTTCGCAAGCACCAGGAAGAAGAGATCTGTCAGCGACCTGCGTGGGCCTCCGAAGGGAATACCCGAGGTTGTGCGCCCAAAAGCGATCGTCGTTTGACCCAATGCGCCCGACAGTGGGTTTCGGGGGTGCGGCACTGCAACGCCGTTGTCAAAGGCAGTGGACATCACCTCCTCCCGCTCCTGGATCGCCTTCAGAATTGCGGGGGCATCCCAAACATGCCACGTTCGCCCGGCAACATTGATGAGTTCTCGGAGCACAGACGGCTTTGTCGCCGCATCGAGGCAGGCTTCACAAGTGTCCGGGGACATGAACTGGGCAATCGGAGATCCTCCGTCCTGAGCATTTGTGTGCTGTGATTCCACGACAGCAAGTTCGTTTTCTCCCATTGTTCGCAGATCCTGCTCCAGCCAGTGAGTAATCTCAGTCTGATGGAAACGCCATTCTCCGGCGATACGCTGGCCGGGAATGGCGCCTTTCTGAGCAAGCTTTTCAATAATCCTGCGATCACGGGCAAGACGCTGGGCCAGTTCCTGAATTGAAAGGTAGTCGTTTGACATGGCATTTCGTGTTCTTGGGATAGCGGATTGGGTCCAGGGCCACCTGGAATGCCGGTGGCTTGGCTGGTATTCCTGTTATACTACGCAAGAATCGTTGGGCGATGGGTCCGCAGCCACGAATCCAGCGATTCGCAAGTGAATACCCGGACAGTGTTCTCTGAATATGACGTGGATCTCCGGTTCCATGCTGCAGAACTGCAGGAGGTCTGAGATGTCTTTAGGAGCCTCGGAAGACGAACTGGTCATCCTTGTTGGCAGAGGGGATGAAAATGCCCTTGCAGAACTGTTCGCAATTCATCGAGATCGACTCTGGAAGCTCGTCGCATTTCGGATGGATACACGGTTGCGTGGTCGCGTTGACGTGGATGACGTGCTGCAGGAGGTCTGGCTGAGTGCCTCACAGCGGATTTCGCATTTTCTGACGGATGCTTCGCGTTCCGTATTTGTCTGGTTTCGGCTCATTACTTGTCAGACGCTTGTTGACCTTCATCGCCGGCACCTCGGGGCAAAAAAACGCAGCGCAGCTTGTGAGTTTTCGATTGAGACCGGTTGGCGGGCGGCGTCAACGTCTTCATCACTGTATTTCCATTTGCAGGGAACGCTCACCTCTCCCAGTGAAGCTGCGGTGCGAGCCGAGCGAGCCATTCAGTTGTCGAACGCACTTGAAGCGCTGCGGGATATCGACAGAGAAATTGTGGCTTTGCGGCACTTTGAACAGCTCACGAATCGAGAGACCGCTCAGGTGCTTGGAATCTCCGAACAGGCTGCCAGCGACCGCTACATTCGCGTTCTTGGCAGACTGCGTTCAAGTCTGGGTGATCAGGCGATGATCTAGGTGATGCGTGATCCGCTGGCGGCCACGGATTCAGGCCTTGAAACGAGAACTGCGATAGCCGGGGTGGGCGGATTCGAACAGATCAGGAAGCAGCCGAACACCCAGTCCCGGGCGCTGCGGCAGCGGCAATTGTCCGCTGGCGATTGTGATTTCGTCGTCAATCAGCAATGGGTACAGTGTTTTCAGATGAGCCCGAACTGTTTCCTGCCGGGCAACACCGGTATTTGAGGCGGCAACAGCAACACCTGCCAGGAGTGTGAGCGGCCCGGTACAGTCATGCATCAGCGAGGGAATCGAGTACAGTTGGGCCAACTCGGCAAGCCGCCTTGTTGCCGAAATTCCACCGACCCATGTCGGGTCGATCATGATGAAGTCAGCGGCCCCTCCGTCCAGAACGCTTCGATACTGGTCGGCAGTAACGAGCATCTCGCTGACCGCGACGGGCACACTAATACGAGAACGGAAGACCGCCATTGCAGAAACAGAATCAGGCTTCAGGACATCTTCCAGCCATGCGGGCTGGAATTGCTGCATTGCATTGGCAATCTGAACCGCTGCGGCATGGGAAAAGAAACCATGACCATCGAGCATAACATCGATCCGGTCCCCAACCTGCTCGCGGATTCGTTGAAATGGCCTGATCCCTTCAGCTACTTCAGCTGCGGTCAGCATTTGTCCGCCCGCCCGACGGTAAACGCCATCGAACGACCAGAGTTTCATTCCGGAATAGCCGAGCTCTGCCAGCTCCTCGGCCAGTTCTTCAGGCGAATGAACGCTGGCCCAGTTGTCTTCCAGTGGTCCGGGCCGTCCCGGATCACCATGTCCGGGCCACCCTGAGGAGACCGGTTTCTGTCGATTCGTGCGCCCGTAAGACGGGCCACCGCAACTGTTGTAGACTGCGATCGCATCGCGGACGGGTCCGCCCAGCAATTGCCATACGGGCTGTTGAGCCAACTGCCCACGGATGTCCCATAAAGCAAGATCAACGGCCGAAAGGGCTCGCAGTTCAGCTCCAGTTCCTCCAAACGCGGTCATTCGTTCATAAAGAAAACGCCAGTGACTTTCCACGGCCGTGGCGCAACTGCCGAGCAGTCGTGGGGCAAAGAAATCATGTATTACGGCAGCGGCCGCTGAGGGAATGTAATAAGTCTCTCCGTGGCCGATGACCGGTTCTCCGGCGACTTTTCCGGCATCGGTGTGGATTCGAAGAAGCATCAGGCCCGGCATGACATCATGCGGAATCAGTGTCTCAAGTTGAGTGATCCGTGGGCCATTCCGATAGGCGTGCTCCTGTGTTGGGCCAGAGGCCAGTCGCACTTCGGCGGAGACATTGTCTGCGCTTGTCATGATGACAGAGTCCGAAGAGAAGAGGAATTGTTACGCCGTCATTCAGAACGGTTATCGTGCGGCTGGTCGGTTTGCTGACGAATACTGAAGCACTCCTGGGGCTGCTGAGAATTCGCAATGATCAGCTCAGCAATCAGACCCAGTGACAGAATCTGTGCTCCCAGCAGCGTGCTGGCAGCAGAATATGCGAGAAGCGGTCGCTGCCCTATGGTTTCCGGGGGGACTAAACCTGTTCTGACCAGCAGCCATTTCAGTCCCAGCCACCCCAGCCCGACAAGTCCGGCAGCAAGAAATGCGAGACCTGTGCCACCCAGAGCATGAAGTGGACGCCGTCCGAAGCTGGTCAGGAATTTGACCGTCACAAGATCCAGCAGACCCCTGAGGAATCGACGAACACCATACTTGGAATAACCAAACTCGCGAGGGCGATGATGCACGGGAACTTCGGTGACGCGAAATCCGCGGGAGAACGCGAGTACCGGGATGAACCGGTGCAGTTCGCCGTAGAGTCGAATCTCCCGAGCAACTTCAGCACGGAATAGTTTCAGTCCGCAGTTGTGGTCATGCAGTGACAGTCCGGTGAGTGAGCTGACCATCCAGTTGAAAACACGGCTGGGGTAGACTTTGTGCCATGGGTCGAGTCGTCTTTGCTTCCATCCGTTCACCACGTCGAATCCACTGTTGAGCTTCTTCAGCATGTCGGGAAATTCGGCGGGGTCATCCTGCAGATCAGCATCCATCATCAGCAGCAGCTGTCCCGTGGCGCGGTTCATCCCTGCGGTGAGTGCCGCGGCCTTGCCAAAGTTGCGGCGAAAACAGATGCCATGCACATTCGGCATTGCTGTTGAGAGGCGTTCGATAATCGACCACGAGCGATCGGTGGAGCCATCATCGATCAGGATGGCTTCCCATTGAACACAGGCCGCCCCCACACCTGCTTCGATCTGTCGAATCAGCTCCTCGAGACTGTCCTGTTCATTACAAACGGGGATGATCACACTGACTGATTCGGTGGCTGCTGTCAAAGCGGCATCATCTGCAGTGTTCATGATGACTCATTCGTTGGCGTTGGTGCAGCCGGCGGCAGGGAGGTGTCCGGCTGAGTTGAAGAGGCTGTCTGCTGCGAGACGCCCGTTTGGCTCATTCCACGGTCCCGAAGAGACTCCGCGGAAACCAAATGCACGAGGTCCTGGCCGATGCTGTCCATCTCCATGACCAGCGAATCAACTCGCCCCGCCATTACCAAATAACCGGCCATCGCAGGAATCGCAATAAACAGGCCGGCAGCGGTGGTGAGCAATGCGAGGGCGATTCCGTTGGCCAGTGTTTCCGTTTGCCCCATTGCACCTGCGGTTGCGATGTCGTTGAACGCTCGGATCATGCCGACAACCGTCCCGAGCAGTCCAATCAGAGGGCACAATGTGGAAACGCCGTTCAGCACTCGCAGCCCTTTTTCAGATGGCTGATCTGCCGTTCACCACCGTCCAGTACGGCCTGCTCAACTTCAACGCTGGGGCGTCCCCACTTCCGTATTCCGTGCATCAGGACCTCGGATATCGGGCTTTCGTTTTGCTGGCATACCATGAGCGCTTCCTGACGATTCATTCTGCCGGCACGGAGATGCAGGAAGAATCGTTCGACAAAGGAGCGGGGGATGACACGATGTTTACGCAGCATCACCAGGCGCTCGAGAAAACACCACAACGCGATCACCGACGCGATCACGAACGTTGTGGAAAACGGTCGTCCCATTGCATTGGCGATGCTGACAGGATCAGTCGGAATCCCGGTCATCTTCAGGGACGACGGGGACTGCTCCTGTTCGAGTGCTTCCGGGGCCGATGTATCGGAGACAGCAGTCGCGTCCTGTACCGGCTCCTGAGCGAGGCTGTGACTGGCAAGCAACACGAGCAGGATGGCAGCCGCCATTCCGGCCAGCCTTTGCAGACCGAATCGCGGGCTGGCCCGACGTATGTTGTGAACTTTTGAAAGCATACCGTTGTGTTGCAATGATGGTTGAGGATCGCCGTTGTGGAGGTTACTCCGTGGCGGAAGCTTTGTTCAATTCGCTGAGTTGTTCACGGGCCAGTTTCGCAACATCTTCGTTGGGAAACTTTTCAATCAGTTCCTCCAGGTCGCGCACGGCTGCTGCGTTTTTCTTCAGTCGAATTTCGCAGGCGGCCGCCTGGTAAAGAGCCATTGCTCGCAACGAATCGTAAGGATAGCTCAGATAGACTTTAAAGTACTCCCTGACGGCGTCCTCGAAGTTCTTCTGCAGCAGAAATGTATCGGCGATCAGGGTCTGGCATCTGGCTGCGGTTTCGGTTCCCGCGGCAGACGGGTCTGCAGTGACCCGCCGTAGATAGTCACGCGATTTCTCAAAGTCCGGCCGGGGTTGTTGCTTCCAGCGTCGTCCCTGAACATCAAGAATCTGGAACAGGAAGCGGGAGTCCGGGGACAGCCTGCGAAACTCCTCCTCGACGGCATCGATTGCCGCATAATTCGCTGTTGCCAGCAGGATTTCTGCCTGCACCACCCACGCCCGCTGTGTCCATTCCTCTGCCGGAACTGTGCCCTCTTTGATCGCGGCCTGCAACTGTTCCACTGCAGCTGTTGCCTCGACCGCTTCGCCGGACTGCAGCAGTGAGTCGGCGAGAAACAGCCGAGCTCGCGGAGCAAATTCGCTGTTTGGCCACTCCTCGAGAAACAGAGCCGATTCCGTTTTCAGCTCATTCCAGCGACCGGTGGACGCAAAGATTTCCACGACGTGGAAGCGGGCACGTTCCCGAACGTACTCCGAAAACCTGGTGGCTGTTGCCAGAGACTGCATTTCGGCGAGCGGCTGTTCCAGCTCACCGGCCTGCAGCTGGCTTTCAGCGAGAGACAGCCTTGCCTCACCGGAGAACACGGACTCCGGAAAATCCCGCACCAGTCTTCGATAAATCTCGTCTGATTTGTCAAATTGCTCTGCGGAGATGTGCATCCACGCCCACTCGTCCAGTATGGCCGGGGTTTCGGTACTCGCCGGGAAGGTCGCGAGAAGTTTGGTCCACACTGCAGCCGCTTCGTCAAGTTTACCGACCTGCTGCATTTTTCTGGCTGCGGTTCGCCCAGCGTCGAAGACGTAGGCCAGGGGAGGCTGTTTTTCTGCATCCGCAGCGACAGGCTTCAGGCCTTCGGCCATTGCCTGCCATGCACTTACCCACGCGGCTGCAGATCGTTCGTCATCCTGTTGATCATCGATGCTTTTGGCCAGCATGAACCGGTTTTGTACAAGGTCTTTTGAGTTGGGAAAGGCTGTCAGCAGCTTTTGAAAAGACACTTCTGCTTCCTGCGGACGTGAGCTGCGATACTGAGTCCACGCGACACCGGACAGCCCCGCCTCCTGCACATCAGCGGCTTCGGGATGGGTTGTGGCAAGTTGGAAGAAGGCTTCTGCTTCCGCCGGTGTCTTTGACTCCAGCAGCATTTCGGCGGCCGTCAGTACAGATGACCAGACCTGATTTCGGTCCGGATGCTCCTGACATAACTCCGTGAATTCGGTGAGAGCGACAGCGGTTTTTCCGAGAGCTGTCCTGGCAACAGCTCGACCGGCCCGAATGTCCGGAGCCTGTTCCCGATCTGAGCCCAGCTGCAGGAACCGCGTGCCAAACTCGTCGACGGGTTCATACTGCTTCAACTCGAGACTGCTGACGGTTGCGAGGGCAAGGGCATCGAGGAATGGCATCAGATCGTCATCGTTCGTGGACGTCAGCAGGGCTCGGCAGGAAGTGACAGCCTGCTCGTGGAGTCGTGCGTCGTAAGCGGCTCGCACCAGTTGATAATGGCCCACTCGCGTCAGCTCTGTGTTCTCTGTCGGGATCTGCTGAAGTATGGCACTCAGCGTCTTCACTGCGTCTTCCGGGGTCTTTTTCTTAATCTGCAGGCGTCCGAGCAGGATTTGGGAACGGGGTTGCGCGGCAAACTCCGCATCCGTCTCAGTAATGCGTCGCCAGATTCGTTCGGCTGCCTCGGGCTGTTCCTGCAGCAATTGAATTTCGGCAGCGTTAAACAGGCTTTCGAGTGTCAGTCGATGCGTGGGCCAGCGATCCGCAATATCTGTGAAGATCTGCATGGCTGCTGCCGAGTCGCCTTGTTTCTGTTCAAGTTGTGCCTGCTGAAATGCGATGTCAGCTCCGATCGGCATGTCACCGGCGGCTTCCATCGCCAGCACAAACTGTTTCCTCGCAGCATCGGGTTGGTTGAGGCTGATCTCACAAAGTGCGCTGAAATAGCGGGCCTGCGGGGCCAGTGCTGACTGAGCTGGAACTTTTTCGAGCAATCCACGAGCCCGCCCGTATTCCTCACAGCGATAGAGTGACATGCCCGCACCCAGCGATGCGGTTTCCGGGATCGGCAGATTTTTCGAGGCCAGAAAATACTCGTCCCAGGTCGCGCTGGCTGCAGGATAGTCCTGCTGAGTGTAATGCAGGTTGGCGACCCGCGTCAGTGCGGTGCGACGAAGTGGGGACTTGTCGTCAATGGCAATGGTGTTGTAGAGCGTCAGGGCTTCTGCAGGCAACGCGAGCTTTTCCAGCACTCGGCCCAGACTGAGTGCAGCTTCGCCGGTGACTGGCGATTGCGGACGACCGGGGACAATCTTTTCCAGTGTCAGGCGTGCGGCAGAGTAGCGTTCCAGAGCGTACTGCGAATCCCCCAGCAACAGCAGAGCCCAGTCAGCGAGGCGATGCTCGGCATGCAGTGACAGAAACTCAGTCAGTTGCTCCGTAGCTGCGGAGAAGTCACGCAGGTGAAAGCTGCATTCGCCGACTCTGTAACGAGCCTCGACCGCATTTGCATCATCCGGTGCGAGTTCAAGGTATTCCAGAAAGTACCGACGAGAGTCGAGGTACTGTTTCGTCTCACTTAATGAGAGGCCAAGAAATAACCGAGTAATTACAGCGCGTGGATGCTCAGGATTTGCCTTCAGAAAGCTCCTGAATGTTTCGGCGGCCGTATCATATCGCTGCGAACGATACAGATTGACGCCAAGATTGAAGTCTTCTGACGATTCATCCGCCGGGGCGGAGTTCGCGCCGAACGCCAGAAAAATCGAAAGCATCCATGCGGCGGAAAAGTATCGTCCTGTAATCAGAGTCATCATGAAACAGGTTCCGGTGAACACGAGACGGGGCGACTGTGTTGCAGACTGATCAGCAGTTTCCAATCGCTCCAAAACGGAGTGGTCGTGTTAACAGGTCAGCCCGGCGACCGAAACCGCCAGCGGAATTGCCGTCAGGTCACGATGTCTGTGGGAAAATGAAACGTTGGTGATCAGCCTTTCCCATTGTCACAAACCACGATTCATCCGGAAACGATTTTCACTGTAAAAGTGCAGCGATCGTGCGTTGTTTGGACAAATTTCAGTCTCCGGACCTCCGGTGTTTCGTGCGTATTCCCCCTCGTCGGCCCACCTGTCATATCTTTGGCACTTTGACAACCGTGGGGCTGCCGTCAAAGACCCAGCTGTCTTTCGCAATCTGTCCTGTTCGCGAGAGCCTTGGCAGAGTGAACGATTCCGCTGCCAGAACATCTTCACCGGTCCGCGGATCGCGGGTTCGTTTGCCTCCGAACTGACTAATCAGCTGCCGAATTCGTGGATCTGCAGGGCTGCTGAAGGAGCCGATGGTGACGATCGACTTGTATTTGTCGTGCAGAACCCATGCTTCATAGTCTTCTTCATACCCGTACTTCCGTGCATTCCGCAGGGCATTGGTCAGTGCCATCGCGCGTGAAGCGCACTGGTCCAGCGTCTTACCGAAGCGCCGCTCGAAAAAGCCAAGTGCCCGATCGGAGTCTCGTCCTCGCATCTGCATCACGCTGCCGCCGTGGAATGTGGCGATGGTGAGTGAATAATTGCCGCGATTCTGCAGCAGCGAATACTTCTGGTTGGCATTCAGGTCGAGCATCAGGCCGTCTTTCTCGGCATCACGAACTTCTCCGTCAAACAGGGGATTTGCTGTGATGAAGGCGCGACTGAGCGCTGAAGGTCGGCCCTTCGTTTTGGGCAGGATCCCACCGTTTGCCGGGTCTTCAAGAAAGTCCGGACGGAACTTCGTCTTGATGTATTCGAGGACGCGCTGCGCAATCTCAGAATTGTTTTTCTCAAAGTTGCCGGCCAGGACAGAGATGTAGCCGTGCTGAGCCACATAGCGTCTGCTGCTGTTGGCTCGCGACGAGGCCAGCTCTTCCACACGTTGATCGATGGAGTAAGTGTAAGCCGGAATCCCTTTTCGACGCAGTTCAAGAACCAGACGGTCTGCAACCTCGGCGGCCGACAGGCCTTCGGTCAGACGTCGTTCTTCATCAACATCCCGAATGGCCGCCACCATCACCATCCATGGCCCGTGGCTGCGGCTTAACGGATACTTCTTGCCCTCAATGGCTTCGATTTCGCCCACTGCCGTCTGGATACCGATGCTGAACAACACGGCCAGCAACAGGACTTGTTGGAAAAGCTTCATGATTCGATCCTGAACTCACTGCACAATAATGTGAATGCTGCCCGGCGATGAGATCGCGATTTTGGGAGATCGCGATTTTGCCACTCTCGCGAGCGGTTCGAAGTATGTCAGGGCAAATCCAACGGCATCAGCGTTTTCCTGTGGCGGAAGCTGGAATTCACAGGGCAGGATTTCGTTCAGGCGCGGCAAGCGGCCAGTTCTGCCGATAAGACGGTGGTCGCAGCAGATTCCTGCCGAGACGGTTGTGCGAGCGGACATCTCGCGGTCCGCTGGTGATTCAGAAACGGGGGCGACAGCAGAGCCTTGCTTGCTTGATCATTGGATGCTGATTGGCGACGATCTGCACTTCATATTTCTCCAGCCAAGGAACCACAGCCCGTGTCTCGTTACCTTTTGCAGTTCTCGCTTGCGTGTTTACTCCTGTTTTCCTCCTCCGTTACGGCAGAGGACGGCACCTATGAAGGAGCTGTTCCTGTCGAGGAAAAATATGCAGCCGGTTTCGACAGCATCACCGAGGATGACTCACGAGCGATCCTCAGCACGCTGGTGGAAGGGGAGATGTCCGGACGCGGGACCGGTCAGGAGGGCTACCTGAATGCCGCTCGATGGTTTGCAGACCAGTTGAAGGAATGCGGGTTTCAGCCGGCAGGAGTCGATGGAACATGGTTTCAGCCGATGCCGTTCATCCGCATGGCTGTTCAGGCAGAGCATTCCGGATTGTCTGTTGGCGATCAGAATATCTCAGGCGAATCGGGTA
>JAFMMM010000557.1 GCA_017859815.1 Planctomycetota bacterium
GCGTACGAAAGACGGCAATCTGTGGAAGACCCCCTTGTGGACGTCCTCGATACCGAACATTGCGACTGTTCGTTGAAAGTACTTTGCGAACACCTTTTAGCCATCGATTCAGAGACATGCTTGCTGTGTCCTTGATGCGTGCAAACTGTTCTCGCAGTGTGCGATCGTACTTAGCATTCGGGTGGTGGTTGGAGGTAGGCTGGTTCGACCAGTTTGTTGCTGACGATTCCGATATGGAGCCAGCGGTGTGATTTGTCTGGAGGGATACCAGGTCAAAGTTCTCAGAACTGGAGATATCCGGTTCTGCAACCTCGGCCGACTTGTGAGGGTCGGGGGGCGAGATCGCAGGAACCAACTGCGAATGTTGCTGAGGAGTCGGGGAGTCGTCATTGCTAATCACGAGCCTGCGGAAGAGATACTTGTTCGTTGTTTCAGTGAGACCGGTCAAATTTGGCAGCGGCGGTTGGTCTGGGGGCAGGCGACCTCAGCCGCTGCTCGGCCAGGTGGCGGGGTAGGAATCCTGCAGTGGACCGGATTGATCCAGGTGTTCGGCGATCAGGCGATACCAGTCTGTGCTGAAGGCGGCGTCGTGCTGCTGCCATGATCTGCGTTCGAGCTGGGATCGGGTGGCTTGCGCTGTGGCCGCCTGAGATGCGGAATTGTGTGCGGCTGGCTGAACGATCAGCGTGCCGGACCGCCGATTGGGCTGCTGCCGATGAGACGCTATGGGCACAACTGTGGTGATCGGTTGCTGAAACTCCACAGCCTGTTTTCGCTGGTTGTGCAATCGCTCGATCAACTGTTCCGGCTCCAGCGCCGAGTCAGGCACGGCCGTGGAACCGAAAGGTGCGTCCTGGCTCGGGGCGAATCCGCCCGCGGCGATGGTGAAACTGTACTTCCGGGACCAGTTGCCCTGCTGCCCGTCTCCGCTGATCGCTCGCACCCAGACATCGTATCGCGTTTGTTTCTTGAGGGCTGCCGGGACCTGCCAGTTGGTGCTGGTGAGTTGCCGCTGGTCGGCAATCAGTGTCGTACCGCCAGTGCTGATCCACAGTTCATAACGAGCCGCCCCGTCTACTTGCTGCCACTCAATCAGCGGCGTGTTTGATGTTGTCGGTGACACCGGTCCGGTGACCTGCGTGCGACCGCCCACGTAGAACTCGGTGCGATGAGACCAGTTGCTGCGGATCCCGGCCAGCGATGATTCGGCAACGCCCCACCAGACATATGGACCGTCAGCCAGTGGCTCAGCTGGTGTCCATTCCGGTGTGGGCAGCCCGGTGATGTTGGCAGCAATGGATCCATCCAGCTGACTGCGCAGTTGAAGGGCGTAGCTGGTGGCCCCTTCCACTTCACCCCACTGGAAAGCGGGAGACCGATCGAAGGTGGAATGCACCGGTGCGGTGACCGAGGGAATGGGCGTGACGTAGAAATGCTGCCGGACACCCCAGTCGGCGTAGAAGCCGTCGGCCGCACGAGCACGCACCCAGAGATGGTACTGGGCCAGTTCCATGTCTGCGGTGGGCGTCCAGCTGTTGGTCGTGACTTCATCGCGGCGATACTGGGCTTCGCCGGTGGTGTGGTTGTTGACCCAGACATCATAGGACGCGGCGCCCGAGACTTCTGGCCAGGTAATGGTGGGTCGGCTGCTGACCTGTCGACGGGTCATATCGGATACGGTGGTCGCGGTGGTGACGTGGAACCGCTGCATTTCGCTCCAGTCGAGCGGTGTGCCATCGTTTGTGATCCCGCGGACCCAGAGATCCATTTTGCCGACCCCCAGATCGGTGGGAACTTCGTACGTGGTTTCGTGCGTTTCGCCACGATGCCACGGATTGGTGCCGGTGCTGCTGTTGCCAATCCAGATGTCGTAGCGGACGGCTTCCGGAACGGGCATCCAGGTAATCACGGGACGCTGGACCGGGGTAAACTGTGTGGGGTAAGTAATCTTGAGCTTGACGTCGATCTTAACGCACTGCGTGTCGGTCGACAGTGACGGGGCCAGCCGATAGACCCGCACATGGCCGGCATCGCCAAGCTCGCCTTCGTTGAATTTGGCCCCCACGGCAGCGATCGTGCCATCGGCAGACAGGGCGACCGCTGCCCCGGACAAATCATCAATGGCTTCGCCGTTCAATTCGTCATCTGCCAGCACCCATTCATTGTTCGACCAGTTCCAGATGCGGGCATGGCCAGCGTTGTCCCCTGTACCGTCGTTATACGGGGCCCCGACGATGATCGTGTTACCATCGGCGGACAGGGCGAGTGACTGCCCGGACTGATCGCCGGCGAATTCACCGTTCAGACTGTCACCTTTTTGGATCCACTGCGAGCCGTTCCAGACAAAGATGCGGACCTGGCCGGCGTCCGGTCCGTTCTCGTTACTGCCAACAGCACCGATCGCGACGGTCGTCCCATCATCAGAGAGTGCGACAGCTGTTCCGGCACGATCACCGGCGGCTAATCCTTCCAGAGAACTGCCCTGCTGGACCCAGGCTGTTCCGTTCCATGTATAGATATCCACACTGCCGGTGTCCGCACCGGCCGCTCCGTCCACAC
>JAFMMM010000167.1 GCA_017859815.1 Planctomycetota bacterium
AAACGACTGCGAAAGGGAGCACTCAACACGGCCTCCTCGATCACAATGTCCGCCCTGTAGTCTTCGTTCCGGAGTCGATCACAAATCCTCTGCACGATGCAGTCATCAAAACGACTTAGCCGTCGCCCGAGCGCGAACCCCAGCATCTGTCTTGTGATCATACGGGAAACACGGTCAAAGTCTGACAACAAAAATTTCTGTAATCCCCCAACCCCGTGGATCTCCTGCCCGTTTGGCAGGATGCCCCCGAGATCAGACTCCGATCTCCCCTCCCTGTACCGACCGAAACGATCATAACCATCCAGGCAAAAGCCCAGCTGGTCCATCACCTCATGGCATACGCTGCAGCTTTCATCCGCTGAATGCAGCCTCAACTGCTCTCTCAGTGATGACTCCGAATTCTTTTCCTTCTCCGCTGGCATGAGCACTGGAACGTCCGGCGGCGGCGGAGGTACCGCGTCACCAAGCAGACGCTCGAGAATCCACTGGCCGCGCAAAACCGGACTGGTCCGATCAGGATAAGAATTTGCGGCGAGCACCGCTCCCAGCGTCAGCACTCCCCCTCGCCGATGCGGCGGAGCTGCAACAGTTCTCCAGCCTGAGCCCGTATCAACGCCATCATCGGCAGCATCCACACCCTCAAATTCGAACAACAACGAGTTCATATCCAGCTGATCGGTTGAAATGAGTTGTTGCAGCGATGCCCCATCCCGGAAGACAGACGCCACCAATCGAGCGGCCTGCTGCTTCAGAGCCCTGCGAACCTCTGCACTGCCGGCCTCCGTTGACTGCGACACAACATCTTCCGCAATGAAGTTATCCAGCCCAAGCCACTGATTTCCAAAACTTTCCCCCAGCCGTTCGGCTCTTGGATCTGCCAGCATGTAACGCAGCAATTCCCGAGTGTCACTGCGGGACCGCAGACCTGTTCGCCCGGCAAACTCAAGGCAATGAGCGTCGGGCACTGACGACCAAAGGAAAAGAGCCATCCTGGTGGCCAGCTCCGCAGCTCGTATCCTGACCACGCCCGGAGCCGCCCCCATATCCTCCGATACAATGAGAAAATTGGGGGAGATCAACAGATACTGCAGCATGCTGGAACGCCACTCACTGGCATTCTCTGCAGCAAACGATTCAGCGATCCCAAGGAGTTCCTGTAACTGTTCTTCAGTTGGCTCCCTGCGCCAGATCAAATCAACAAGCGAACTCAGTTCATCGTGAGAAGGTTGGCCGTTGCTCGACAGGAACCGCATCGCCGGCAAATCCTGATGTGAATGCCTGAATTCATCATTGTCGCGGTACAGCGTCGCTGCCTGCTGCACAGCATGCAGCACACAATTCATCCACGATTCGATATGAGCAGGACTGGTAAACAGCACACTCGCCGAATTATCAAAGCCTTCACCGCCAGACGGGTCAGCAACCGGAAGCAGTGCTGAATCCAGTTCAATACCCAATAAATCATCAATGGAATTCGAGAATTCGAAGCGAGTCAGATGTCGTAATGAGGCTTCAGCATCATACCAGCGCTCAGTCTGATCCGATGCAATCTCCTCACACATCCCGGCAGTCGGGAGATCCCGTACCCAGCGCAGGACCAGAGCTCGATCCTCCTCGGTCAGCACACCATGATCGGCGGGAGGCATACGCCCGTCCTCAATAACCTGTCCCAATTCTCTCCAGAACGGGGCCCCCATCATCTTCGCATCGTCAAGTGACAAGCCTTGCGCAAAATCAGCAAGAACGCTCTGCCCTGAATGATGACATTCGAGGCAGTTCGCTTTAAGAATTGATGAAATCTGTCGTTCGTATCGGCTTAGCCAGCCGCTCAGCTGCTGCTCACGCACGGCAACGAGATAAGCACGGTCAGCGTCCTGACACTTCGTCCCCAGTACCGAATTATCGATCCGCTCTGCAGGTTCCAGACAATTCGACTTTCCAAGCTGCAGAACACTGGTTGCCCACGGAAACAGCCAACTATTGCGTGCGGCGAGTTGCTGACAAAGACTGATCAGGGCCGGATCACCGTCGCCCTCATTTTCCCGAGGGAAGGGACCGGCCAGACTGCTGAGACGGCTCATCGTTTTCATGTCGTCCAGCGGCCTGCCCTGTGTGCCGAACGACGATAGTGCGGCGTCAGACAGAAACTCCCGAATTTCTTTTGTGCGATCAACTCCCGGCGAATAGATCAGCCCAAGAATCTCGGCAGGCTCAAGTGAACGGTCCGTGATCGCCAGCATTTCAAAATCAAAATTCACAGAACTGAGCCCATTACCAACCGGCCCGACGCGCAAACTTTGATAACGACGTGGCTGTACGAACGGCCCGGTGAAAGGTTTCTCTCCTGCAGCAAATCCGTTGATAAACAACTTCACCACACGGCCATCCCAGGTGGCAGTCATGTGGGTCCATGCCTCCGGCGGGATCATTCGTGTGCATCGGATGGAAAACGCCTGAGTCCCGCGCGGTCGCCCCATATGGAATGTCAATTCATATTCGGGAACAGATAACGAAACACCAAATCCCGAATAAACGCCGTCTCCCAGTGCTACCAGGTTGCCTGACTTATCGGAGTTCGCGCCCCAGATAATTCCTTCACCGCGATGTCGAAATACGACGTGCAATGAGAATGGTCCGTCAACATGCATGGACGGTGATGCCAGCGGGACTCTGTTAACGCCGACCGCATTTCGCAATCGCTCGCTGCCGGAAAGTGTCGGTGCTGTGAACACGCTGCCGGCCTGCTGCCAACGTAACTCTTCGCAACGGTGAGTCAGATCAGCGATGCCAGTACAGGCCAACTCATCTTTAATCTGGTAGAAACAATGCACCCCGGATTGCCGCTGGAGAAAGCGAAGCCTCACGCTTTCGTCGCCTGTCGCTGCAATCCCGGCGAGACGCGGCGCGTCCGTCAGGATGGATACTGTGGCCATCAATAGAATTGCCGCACACGAAAACGGTGCGATCCCTGAAGAGATGAGTCTCAAGACAGGGTCTGCTTTTACCACAGGTGACCTCCATCAGAAAACGCTGGCAATCGTCACAGGGATTCATCCGGATTGCTGGCGACTCTTATATTTCGTCCAGTGCTGCAACCAGAGATCCCGAAAAACATTACGGCTTTCAAGATGCAAATCCAGCAGTTGCTCTCGCTGTTCCGAGGTCAGTATTCCTTGATAAAACAGCACGACCTGGGTCTGCAGCACGCGTTCATGCCCCCACTTCTTGTTCAGCGGATTGGCGGTATTCCCTTTCAACCTGCCACTCAAAACGTCCAGCAAACCTGTTCCACTGCCAGCGTCGTCTGACCGCACCATGGCTGAATCCATCGGCGTCCCATCAGACCCGAAGTTACAGAATATGACAAGGCCCTTCCGACCACCGGACTTCTTGAGGTCCAGCGTAACGGCGTGCCAAAAACCCTCTTTCTCCGGAATCTCGAGTGCCTCGTAATTCGCTACTTCCCATCCCGCCCCGGTGTAACAAATTGAAAGATCATGCCACGATGTCCAATCGGCCTGATCAAGCGAAACCGAACACTTGATTCCGTCCTTTGCGACCAGCCAACTGTGTTCGAACCAAAAAACTCCTTCCTCAATCTCGCTGTCTGCTGATGAGGAGAACGACTTCAACTCCCACCCGAAATCTTCAACTGGCAGACTATCTTCACTCAGCAGAATGTCACCGCGAGTAGCCCCGGGAGTCTTGCTGACTTCAAGAACACGACTGCTGAACAGCCGCAGACCCGCCATCGCAGAAATCATCACAACCAGAACCAGTGCCAGACTTGGCGGACGATTTTTTTTCATAACAGGTCACCACTGCCGTCTGAGTTTCCCACTGAAACGACCTCTTACAATTTCGCGGACAGACGCTTCACGTCCTCATCAACCATCAAACTAATCATTTCATCGAAGTCGACTCGTCGTTTCCACCCCAGTTCCCGCTCTGCCTTCGATGGATCCCCAAGCACACTCGAGGCATCCGCCGGTCGCACAAACCTGGAATCAAATCGTACGTAGTCTTCCCAACGCAGTCCGAGATGCCCAAATGCGACGCTCAGTAACTCGCGTATCGATTTCGACACCCCCGTCGCCAGCACAAAATCACTCGCGGTGTCGTTCTGAAGCATCAGCCACATTGCATGCACAAAATCTGGTGCGTACCCCCAGTCACGACAAGCATCCAAATCGCCCAACACAAGCTCAGACCGCAAACCCAGACTGATCTCGGCGGCTGCAAGACTGGCTTTTCGCGTGATGAAGTTCTCCCCCCGACGCGGGCTTTCATGGTTAAAACAGATCGCATTGCAACAGAACATGCCGTGGGCTTCGCGGTAAACACGCACCACGTTTGTTGCAAAAACCTTTGCACACCCATACGGCGAATTGGGCACCATCGGAGTCTGCTCATTCTGCGGACTGGACAAGGGAGTGCCGAAAATCTCGCGACTACTGGCATGCAGAAAACGTGTCCCGGCGGGAACATCCCGGAGGATCTCAAGAATCCGGAGAGTTCCGTTCGCTGTCAGATCACACGTGCTTTCCGGGATTTCAAAACTCAGCCCAACATGGCTTTGACCAGCGAGGTGATAAAACTCCGCCGGTTTGACACGCCCAATGATCCGCCGCAGTGTTGTCGTGTCTTCCAGATCGGCGTAATGCAGAAACAATCGCCGTCCGAAGATCGATGGATCCTGATACAATGAATTCAGGCGATCGCGTCCAATCTGACTGGATCGCCTGACAATACCGTGAACCTCGTAACCTTTGTCAAGCAGCAATTCGGCAAGATATGAACCGTCCTGACCTGTAATGCCGGTAATCAAAGCAATCATGCTACGCTCTCCGCATCCAGTCACGAGGATCGTCACACCACATTCAGCAATCAGGGACCCTGCGCAGCAATCAGGGCCTCCTGCTGAGCAAGAGCGAGATCGTGCTCCACCATCATTGCCGCCAGCCCCTCAAGATTCGTGGTGGCTTCCCAGCCCAGTTTCTCTTTTGCTTTCGCTGGATCACCGAGCAGCAGGTCGACCTCAGCGGGGCGAAAATATCGCGGATCAATTGATACAAACTCCTCGGCATCAAGATCCAATTGCCCAAAGACCAGCTCCACAAATCTTCTGACCGTCTCTGTACGCCCTGTGGCCAGCACAAAATCATCCGGCTCGTCGTGCTGCAGCATTCGCCACATCCCCTCAACATAATCGCCGGCAAACCCCCAATCGCGTTTCGCATCAAGATTCCCGAGGTACAATCGATCCTGCAGACCCAGCTTGATGCGTGTTGCCGCACGTGTAATCTTCCGAGTCACGAAGGTTTCGCCTCGCCGCGGACTTTCGTGATTAAATAGAATTCCATTCACCGCAAACATATCGTACGACTTGCGATAGTTCACCGTCTGATGAAACGCGAAAACCTTGGCACAGGCGTATGGACTCTGCGGTGAAAACGGAGTCCGCTCGGTCTGTGGAGTCTCCAAAACCTCTCCGTACATCTCACTCGACGAGGCCTGGTAAACCCGGACCGGCTTCCTTGCAAGCAGGACACGAGCCGCTTCGAGGATGTTCAATGCTCCACCGCCTGTGGCCTGAAATGTGTACGCCGGCTGGTCAAACGAAACCCTGACGTGGCTCTGAGCACCCAGATTGTAGATCTCGTCCGGCTCTATTTCACAAACCAGATTCGTCAAACACTGACCGTCTGTAAGGTCGCCGTAGTGCAGGAACAGGCTGGTCCCGGATCGATGTGGATCGGAGTACAAATGGTCAATGCGTCCGGTAGTAAATGATGACGATCGTCTTACCAGACCGTGGACGACGTAGCCTTTCTGTAACAGCAACTCTGCGAGATAGGAGCCATCCTGCCCGGTAATTCCTGTGATGAGTGCTGTCTTCACTGAGTCCTCTGCCATGATTCTTTCCAGCATTAAACAAGTATTCTGTACGATTTCAGCCCGAGTCAAATTCCCGACTCAACCGCTGAACATGTCAACTGCGTAACGCCCCCAGTGACGACTCACGAAGAAACTGCTGGTAACAAAGGGCAAGCCCCTCACGAAGCATGACACGGGGCCTCCACCCGACTCCTCGGATCAATTGGGTATCGCAAAACTTTCGTGGCGTTCCGTCAGGCTTTGATGTGTCAAACACCAGCCTGCCCTCAAAACCTACAACAGCCGCACACATCGCCGCAAGATCACGAATGCTAACCTCTTCGCCACTCCCAACATTCGCAACATCAGGAGGATCCTCAAGCTGCAGTGTGCACTTGACGGCAGCCGCAAGGTCATCGACATAGAGAAACTCTCTCAATGGATTTCCGGATCCCCAAACGGTCACCTCGGACAACCCTGCGACTTTTGCATCGTGAAACCTCCGCAGCAGACCTGGGATCACGTGGCTGTTTTCCGAGTGGTAGTTGTCGCCTGGCCCGTAGAGATTCGTTGGCATCAGGGAATGAAAACAGACTCCATATTGCCTGCGATACAGGCTGCACATTTTCAGGCCGGTAATTTTGGCGATTGCATAGCCCTCATTCGTCTGTTCAAGACTTCCCGTCATCAGGCTCGACTCGGAAATCGGCTGAGCGGCAAGGCGGGGATAAATGCAGGTACTGCCCAGATACAGAAAACGCGTCACACCAGACTGCCACGCCGAGTGAACAGCGTTGATCGCCATGACCGTATTTTCGTAGAGAAACTCTGCTGGAAAAGTGCTGTTCGCAAGAATCCCGCCCACGCGAGCGGCGCAGAACACCACTGCATCCGGCTTCTCTGCCACGAAAAACTTCTCCACTGCCGATTGGTTGGTCAGATCCAGCTGGTCGCGGGAACGAATGTTGAGTTCAAAACGGGGATCCTCTGACAGTAGTCGCACCACTGCAGAGCCAACCATTCCCCGATGCCCGGCAACGAAGACTTTCACTCCTTCATCCCCCCGGTCATGTCCTGTGCAACTCGGTCTTCAGAGACCAAAGCCGACAGAACTCTTTCAAACGCAGCGATTGAGTGACTGCGGTCGTACTTTTCTTCAGCAAGCCGTCGAGCCTTTACCCGCATGACTTCAAGCTCTTCCACGTGATCCATGGCCCAACCGATCCTCTCCGCAATGGCGTGCCCGGTCGCCTCAGCAACTGTCAGACCGACACCATTCTCTGTGATCTCACGATGTAATTCCGAACCTCCTGCCGCGTTGGACAGGCAACATCCTCCGGCTGACAGAATTCCATAGAACTTACTGGGCATCAGGCAGCGAGTCATTTTGTGGGAGAATGGCAGCCAGTGCAGGTCGGCAGCGGAAAGACTCTCGCTGAGCAGATGACGTGGCTGGTAATCCAGGAACACAACATTTGTGAGTTTTTTTTCCGCCACGGCGGCCTTCAGAACAGGAAGGTCCGCGCCACGTCCAACAACAGTAAACACAAGGTCCTTGCGGTCACGCAAAATCTCCGCAGCCTCGACAAACACACTCAACCCCTGCGTTCTGCCGATGTTCCCGGAGTACATCACGCAAAAGCGATCACCAAGGCCATGCTGCTGACGAAATTGCTCTGAACGCCCCACCGGACGAAGCACGGAAGTGTCAGCCCAGTTCCTTACAATCGAAATCTTTTCTACTGCAACACCACCCGCGACCAGCAGATCCTTCATATCAGAGCTGAGTACAATCACACGGTCACAATGACGGTAAATAGAAAACAGACGTCGCCGCAGAATCCGACAGAAAACATTGTCTCTTGTGATACCGGCGGCGATCGCCACGTCAGGAAAAATATCCTGCAAGTAGGCAACAAGACGACATCCCGTGCGGCGACGGAGTCGCTCCGCTTCAAAGGGAAGCAAAAACGGGTCCGTCTGAAAGACACAGACGTCAGGGGCAGCCAACTGCGTCAATTCTTTTCGCAGGTTTCGACAGAAACTCAGGAAACCCCTCATGCGCGACACCAGGCTGCTTTTGGATGCAGCAAAGTGCTGAATCCTTCGGATATGCACTCCGTTATGCTGCGCTAAAGCTTGCCATTCGCTCTGAACCGCAGCCTGATTGATGCTATTGGGCTGACCGCACGCCACGGTCACCTCAAAACGATCTGACAGATCTGCGGTGAGATCTGTCAGCAACTGCCCGGTAGCCTCCAGATCGGGCCAGTACGAGCGATTCAAGAACAAAACCTGTCCTTTGGCACATGCATTCACAAATTCGTCAGCCTGCGAGGTGACCCGCCTGAAATTACTGTCACAGAAGCTCTGGTTCGACCGGTAACCGAACGGTCCTGAACAACACCAGTGGACGACTCTACACCATGGCCTGACCGAATAAAACAACTTTTCTGCCGCCGGCATCAATCGCCGGGAGCAGGTTCACCGGAGGCAGCGTCTTCAGGAGCGGAACCAGACATCAGGGCTGCTGCTCCAGGGTCCTTCTCCTCAAAGTATTCATTCCCCCCGTAGGCACTGCCGTAGGAATTGTAACTCCCGTATCGGCCATACCCATACCCATACTTGTAGTTGTAGTTCTTGTAGTAGTAGCGGTAGTCTGAATAACGGTAGTTTCCGTATCCGTATGAATCGCGTTCCTCAACACCATTGATGACAATTCCAGAGACGGTTGCGCCAATGTCACGCAACGCATCCATCGTTCTACGACCCAAATCCCTCGTATGACGACTCAACCGCATGCACACCATCACACCGTCAACTCGAGCAGCGACACCCGCCGGGTCAGTGACGGCCAGAATTGGAGGGGTGTCGACAATGACGTAGTCGTACCTGCGGCGAAGTTCTTCCAGAAAAGCCTCGTAAGAAGGCTTCGCCAACAGTTCTGCGGGGTCCTTAGGACGACTGCCGCAGGTGATCAATTGCAGCTCCTGCACTTCACAAGACTGAACGACGTCGTCAATTTCAGCCTGTCCACGAAGGACGTCCACGAGCCCCAGTTGGTTGGATGCCCCGGTCAGTTTGTGCACCTTTGGTCGCCGCAGGTCACTCTCCAGCAGGACCGTCCTCTTCCCCGACTGAGCAAGACTGACAGCAAGATTCAACGCCAGCGTCGACTTCCCGTCACCTGCCGCCGGACTGGTGACCGAGATCACCCGATGCTCACCAGCACCAGCACTGAAGCACACCGCGGTTCTTACCGACCGAAATGCCTCTGCCGGGCGAGACCTCGGAAGGTGAATTGAGATTGCTGACCGGTCAAACTGACTTAACTCAGACTTCGCTTTCAGCCGCTGTTCAGTCATAAATGGAATGTGCCCCATGATCGGCACACCAAATTCACGGATGATATCTTCCGGTTTTCGAAACGATCTGTCGGCAAGCTCAAGCAGATACCCGATGCCACCTCCCACGAATGCACCAAGCAAGGCCCCCATCGTCAGGAACCGCTCCATAACAGGCGAAATCTTGCTTCCCGTCTGAGCCCGACGGAGGATGTTCGCAGTGACCCCGCCCATTCCCGAATTCACCTGAACTTCCTTAATCGATAACGTTGTTTCCGAAAACAACGCGCCGAGCCGTTCCATTTCCGCCTTCTTGTTGCTGTCTTCAATCTCTTCCAACATCATCTGACGTGCAAGGGCGTCGGCACTCGATGCAAGTGTCTGGATCTGACGCTGCTTCTCATTGATAATTTGCAGCTGGCTGCGCAGCGAGCGGAGGTACAGTGAGAGGAAATCTTCTCGCGGAGCCTCAAATTCCTCGGCCTCCTCACCGACTGAAGCAGCCATCATCGTGCGACGAATGATGTCCATTCGTTCCTGCAACATTCGCAACTTGGGATGCCCAGGACCAACCGTCGTCTTCAACTCCGCTTCCTGCAAAACCAGCGGTAGTAACGCGTTGGAAATTGGATCGGTCTGGCGGATCTGTCGATCCGGAGTCCCAACCCCCTCGACCGAACCTCCGCGGCCCAGCAACAACAGGATTGCTTCTTTCTCTCCCCCCCGTGCAAGCGAATCCTCCAACGCCGTGATCTCTGCCTCCAGTTCTGCCTTTTCGAGGGTATATCGAGTGACCTGTTCATCTGCCAGACGAGCCTGATTACGGTGAGGGTTCTCACCGTCAGTTGTCAGCTTGGAACTCTCACGAAATCGCGCGTACTCTTCTTCTGCTTTTGTTAACTGAGTGTGCAAATCGTCTCTGGCCTGCTCCAGAATTCGCCGCAACTCCTCCGACGCGTCTTTGTAGTTGAGCCGTTGCATGGCCACATACTCTTCCGCAATCGCATTGGCAATGTCGCGAATATCTTCGGGGTTCTTACCGTCAACAGAAATTGTGACAACGCTGGCCGAATTCGGTGTCAGGTCAATCATGCCTGCCATTTTATTCACCGCCTCGTCCTCGCTGCGTCCGCTCAGAGTCGACTTGGTGTTCAGGCTGTGGTTTGTGTAGGCCTGCTTCAACACTTTTTCAGACCTGACAACGTGCTGCGCGTCACTTAGGTCCTTTTCTGCCATCAGTGACCGAACCCGACTGTCGCCGCTGCGGTGGATCACCTGAACCTGGACAGACGAACGATAGATCGGAGTCTCACGCTGCAAAGCCATGTAGCCCAGACCTGTCCCAAACACCGTGAACAGGATGACAAAGCCTTTGCGGCGGCGAATAAAACCGAGAATGTCGAGCCCGGACTGCTCCTCCTCTGTGGAGGGAAGCACCATCTGACTCTCACTTGATACAACGGCCACGATAAATCACTCCGTTTGGCGGAATTACCGGTCTCTCCCCAGGTATTCTCACGAGAGATTCGACACTTTCCACCTTGAATTTCAGCTTTTTACGGCATCGCGCGGTTGTGATGGCGGCGACAATCGAACAAAGCTCAATTACCCCAGGTTTTCCCTGTACAACTCAAGAACAGAAAGTAACCGACCAGCAGTCACCAATCCAACAGCTCG
>JAFMMM010000168.1 GCA_017859815.1 Planctomycetota bacterium
AGGGCTTGCTCAACGAGCGGGAGGGCGTACTCAGCGATCGGGAGGGTGTGCTCAGCGAGCGGGAGGGCGTGCTGGTCGGTGCGGCGGGCGCTGCCGGTCGCGAAATTCGTGCTGACGGTTTCGCACTGCGAATCCGATCCGCAACACTTCCCCCAAAGCCGGATCTTCCTTTTCCAGCGGTGGCCTCCTTCTGAGTGTCATCGAACGCGGACATTTCCCCGCCGGACAGCAGGACAAGTAAGACAGCAATCTGGGAAAACAAACGCTGGGCACGCTTCGAAGTCATATGATCTATCCTTGCACCAGGAGACAATCGTGAAGATGGGCTCCCAGTAGGCAGATCGAGTGCCGTTATCGGCCAATTCTGTGTAAGTCGAATCTTTCAATCGACTTGGGCCGGAAGATCAAACTTCGAAGTGCCTCAAAACTCGTCTCCTTCTCGCTGCGCAGTGTGTTCAACCTGATATCACCAGACAGTCCCGCAACCCTCCGCCAACGGTAAACCCACCGCGAACAACCTTTCACAGGAATCGCAAACATGTGCTTCTGCCGATTCAGGAGCTGTCGCCGATTGTTGGCCTGCGGGACACCCGCTGGCACCTGACTACCACCGCAAAAATGTGTTCTGGACGAATCCCAGCTTGTGAACAAGCACAACGGTGGTCAACTGCCGGTGTTCGCGACCTCGACCGGCCACATTCCGAGGGCCGTGCGGATTTCTTCCGATTACTGCTTGAAGGTGCTCCCCACACCGAGCGATTATGGCGATTCGAAAGATGGAGCATCAAAGACCAGGTTTGGGAACGCTGGATGCCAGCGACCGGGGGACTTGGCAGCAAGCACTTCCGGACGTACCACAACACGTCGGGCCTTTGGCAGAGGACTCGTAGCGAAGTACAGGCGAGCGGTCACAAGAAGGTTGATTGATAGGCAACAGTCATGACGTCACCTCGCGCTATCTACATCGGTATCCGTACACCAGGCACCACGTCGCGACTTCGCAGTGACACCCTGACCCGCACGCTACCCCGGACTGTCTGGAATCTGATTGATACGGATATCGCATTTCGTTCCTCCAATCGGATGTCACGGTCGCTCGCGTTTCGTCTGCGGATGGGCCCCGCCGTTCGTGCCCTCAACGAATATGTTCTCGAACGTCTGCCACAGGCCCCGGTGCAGCTTATCTGGGTGGACAAGGGCGTATGCCTGTGGCCGAAGACGGTGCAGAAACTCAGGCAGTTGAGTGAGACGCTGATTTATTACACGCCGGACACATCATTCTTGCACAATCGATCACGGCATTTCTTCAGAACGATCAGACTGTACGATCGCCTGGTAACGACCAAGTCACCCGAGATACCGGAATTTCAGCGGCGAATCGATCCTTCGAAATTGCAGCTGGTACCACAGAGCTACGATCGAAATCTGCATTATCCGCGGGTGACATTCGAAAAGAAGCGGCAGGAGGCCGTGCTGGTCGGGCTTTGCGAGCCCTACCGAGAAGAGTGCGTCGCACGGCTGCTTGACGCAGGTGTGCCGGTTCGAATCGGCGGCCATGGCTGGGAACGTTTTCTTCGTCGGCGGCAACGCGACCCATTACTGACGTTTGAGGGCGTTGCGGTGTTTGGTGAATCCTATGCCGAGACCCTTTCAAGGGCGGCCATTGGTCTTGGCTTGGTGACCAAGCGTTTTGCTGAGCTGCATACCACACGGACCTTTGAAATCCCGGCCTGTGGCACAGCACTGGCGACACCCGATAATTCGGAGGTACGAACGTACTTTGCGGAAGACGAGTCGATCTTTTTTCGAGATCTGCCACAGCTGACAACTCGGGTCACTGAACTCTTAAAGAAACCTGAAATGCTGCAGGAGATCACAAAACGTGGCCACGAACGGGTGCTCAACTCGGGGTGCAACAATGACGCGGTGATTCGCAATATCCTGGAATCTGCTGGGATCAAGCTGGACGAGACAACCTAAGACTCTCAACACGCAAGCGGTGGTGATCCAGTTTGTTTCTTTTGTGTTCTTGTGTACCGCAAATCTGAGCACTGCGAAAGCGATGAGGACCAGCGACAAAAACATCAAGGACTCATCCTGGAAGAGAGTGATTTTCAGTGAGCGCTCAGATGCCTCGTGGCTGAGTTAGCGGGATGTTGATGGGGTTGGCTGAGGCGCGGTTGACTCCGTGCCTGATTGTCCGGCCGCAACTCGCTCTGAGCGACGCGAAGAAACATCGCCTTTGCGATGTGGTTCAGCAGTCTGTGCGAACGCCGCTCTCGGTTTTGATTGATCCCACAGGTTCAAGAAAAGTGCGGTTGGCTCAGCATGAGATTCGTCCCGAAGTGACGCGTGGGCCGCGATTCACTAATAACAAACCGGTATTCAGAAAAGCTCACGGGTGACTGCTGCAACGGTCAGAGAATCTGACAGACGGAGACAACGCCAACCCGAGAGGTTTTGAAGCAAAACCCGAGAACAGTGCGAGCATGCCTGTCAAGAAGAGACGTCCAGCGATCTTGTGATCCATCGCTTCGTCATGGGGGCGAAAGTTCCTGAATGATTGGACCGATCGCACCATGCGGAACGGACTTCATCCGTGCTGTTGGTGACCAAACTGCTGGCACGTCGCAAGCCGCTTCTGCGGAATTGGTTCCGAGCCTGCGGGGGGGGGGCAGCAGGCTGTTTGGAAGGCTGGAACAGCAATAAGGCGCTGACGTTGAAAAAGGTGTTCGCATTTCAGTCATTCAATGTGGCGAACGTTGCACTCCTGCAATCATTCGGGAATCCGTTCAACCCCACAAGTCAACGACAGTTTCCGGGGAAATGCCAATGCTTTTGAAGGACTCGGCTGAGTCCAAAATGCAGCGTCGGTTTCAATCAGTTCCTGGTCGTACCTGTTGAGTACAAACCGCATGGAGTCTGAACGAAGATACGATGGTGTTCCGGCAGTTCGAAGACCAACATGGAGACATTTCTGAGCGGCAGGGTGATTCATCGATCCGGACCAAATCACTGTCGGCTCGGCAAGGATGGAAATCTCACCCGAGTCTTGCGTCGAGCACGCATTACCCGAAACTCCGGGAGTGCGACGAACTCCTCCGAAACTGGTAGCATACGAGTCACCGATTCTGACACGACTCTTCACACCTTCTGAGGTTGTCATGAGACACTCGTTTTTGCCCGTTTGTTTTGCAGCTCTGAGTACGCTGATTGTCCAGCCCCATCACATTCACGCTCAGCAGCGTCCCAATATCGTCCTGATCAATATTGACGATCTGGGATACGGAGATGTCAGCCCGTTCGGATCGACAGCCAACTCAACTCCGCACCTCGCGAAGATGGCGTCAGAAGGCTGCTTATTGACCAGCCATTACGCAGCGCCGGTCTGCTCACCTTCGCGTGCCTCAATGATGACCGGGTGTTACCCCAAACGAGCACTTCCAATCAAACATGTCTTTTTCCCGGCTTCAGCAACCGGCCTGCATCCGGACGAGGTCACTATTGCAGAGGTGTTGAAAACGGCCGGATACGCCACCGGTTGCATCGGAAAATGGCATCTTGGCGATCAACACCAGTTCCTGCCGCGACAACAGGGCTTTGACTACTACTTTGGCATCCCCTACTCGAACGATATGGGAAATGGGCTGGACGGTTCAAAAAGCAACCCCGGTACACCGCTGCCCAACAGAAAATCGGTGAAGATACCGCACGATTACCCGGACGATGGCCTTCGCGGTGCTGCTCAGCCACCACTGCCATTGCTGGAAAACAATACTGTGATTGAAGCGGTCGATGCGGAGGGGCAAACAACCATTACGGCTCGCTACGCTGAAAAAGCCCGGCGGTTTATTTCCGACCACAAAGATCAGCCCTTCTTTCTGTACCTGCCGCATACCGCAGTTCATTTCCCGCTGTACCCGGGTCTGGAGTTTCGCGGCAAATCAGGAAATGGTCTGTTCAGCGACTGGGTTTCCGAAGTGGACTGGGCTGTCGGCGAGGTCCTGAATGCCATCAGCGAGAACGAACTGGACCGGAACACCCTGGTGATCTTCACCAGCGATAACGGCGGCGCGAACCGTCATGGCGCAAACAAACTCCCCTGCGCGGTCAGAAAGGGCAGACGCTGGAAGGCGGCGTACGAGTTCCCACCATTGTTCGCTGGCCCGGAGTTGTGCCGGCCGGAACCCGCTCAAACAGCATCACCTCTCATATGGACTGGCTGCCTACCTTCGCCCAACTTGCGGGAACCCAGGCTCCCACCGAACGAAAAATCGATGGAGTCAACATCTGGGCGGTCATCCGTGGATCGGACGCCACGACTGCACCGCGGAGTTCCTTCCACTACTTTCGTGGCCATCAGCTGCAGGCTGTTCGACACAATGCGTGGAAACTGCATCTGAAAAGCGGCGAACTCTACAACCTGCTGACAGACATTGGGGAATCAGAAAACGTCGCAGCTCTGCACCCGGAGGTTGTGGCTGAGCTTCGCAACATGGCTGAACAGATGGACGCTGATCTGGGCATTGAACGTCTCGGCCCCGGGTGCCGTCCACTGGGACGAGTGACCAGGGCCGTACCACTCATTGATCACGATGGGACATTCCGAAACCTGCCTGCCACAAACTGATCCATGCGAGATGGCTTGAGTGATTACACCCGCCCCTCCCACTGCAAGCCGGGAGCATCCAGAGGCTACTCGTGGCTCTGCAACAAGGCGGCAATTCCCATACCGCCCCCGATGCACAAGGAGACGATGCCCCTCCTCGACTTCATTGACGCGATCTGCTGAGACAAATGCACGCCCAGCCTTGCTCCACTCGCGGCCAGCGGATGACCAATGGCAATGGCTCCCCCGGAGCTGTTCATGCGTAACCTGCAGCCCCCGGAAGCAACAACCGTGTCGTCATCCCGGTCAATCCGCAACTCCAGCCGACGCATGCAGGCAAGAGTCTGCGCCGCAAACGCCTCATTGATCTCCAGATGGTCGATGTCACGCCACTGCAGTTGGTTGCGTTCAAACAAACGACGGATCGCAAAGACTGGCCCCAGCCCCATTTCATTGGGATCGCAACCTGTCACCGCAGAATCGACCCATTCGCAAAGGACAGGCCAGCCCTGGGAGAGAGCATAGTCACGGTCAGACACAATCAGCATCGCCGCTCCGTCATTAATTCCGGACGAATTTCCCGCGGTAATACTGCCGTCTTCATGAAACCCGGGTCTGAGTGACCGCAGATCCTGCAGGCTGATGTGATCTCGTGGATGCTCATCCTCCGCGAGCTGCGGCAGCTCCGCAACCTCCGCTGTAAACACACCGTCTCTCTTTGCGGCCTGATACAGCTGCTGACTGCGCAAAGCGAATTCGTCCTGCTGCGTACGACTGATCCCATCGGACTGAGCCAGTCGCTCTGTCTGGATCCCCATATGCTCACCGGTCTCGGGATCCGTCAGACCATCTCGCTGCATCAGGTCTAACATTGATTGTGGATCGATTTTTTCTCCCTTGCGCGGACGCGAAACATGCATTCCGGAAGCAGACATCGACTCACATCCTCCGCACAACACCACATTGGCTTCGCCGCTGCGAATCGCTGCGACGCCCAGGCGGACGGCCTGGAGCCCGGATCCGCACATCATGTTCACTGTGGTGGCGGCGACTTGAAGCGGCAGTCCAACGTGACGAACCACCTGTCTGGCAATGTTCATTCCCTGCCCGGCGGACAGGACATTTCCAAGGAAGACCTGATCAACTTTTGTGGAATCACACACCGAGAGCACGCTGCCTGTGGCGGCACTGGCCAGCTCCACCGGTGACAATGCTGCAAGGCTGCCACGAAACCGACCGAAGGGCGTCCGGCTGGCACCTACGATGACAACACGTTTCACTCTGACTCTCCACTCAGCGTCATCAGGGCAGGGCGATTCACAATCGGCCGAAATCGCATCTGCGCGAAAACATCCCGCTCCAAATCAATCCCGGGCGCGATCTCAATCAACTCCAGACCAGCAGTGGTCAGACGAAATACGGCCCGCTCCGTCACAAACAGGACATCACGATCGGATGCTGCGGCAATCCGTCCCGAAAAGGAAATCTGCTGGACCGACTTCACAAATTTCGCCACCGAACCCTCGGTCCGAATCTGCAATCCATCCTTCTGCCAGCAGACATCCAGACCCCCGGTTGTGAATGTCCCGCAGAACACCAGCCGGCGTGCCTTTTGTGAGATGTTGACGAATCCGCCCACGCCCGCAAAACGACTTCCGAAACGGGAGACATTCACATTCCCTTCCGCATCAACCTCAGCCGCCCCCAACGCAGCAAAATCCAGTCCGCCACCATCATAGAAATCGAATTGCGAGGGCTGGTCGATGATCGCGCGGGGATTCCATGCAGCGCCAAAGTCCAGTCCCCCGGCCGGCTTGCCCCCGATCGGCCCACTCTCCACAGTCAACGTGACCCGCTGCAGTAGTCCCCGTTCCTGGGCCACCTCCGCAATGCCCTCCGGCAACCCAATTCCAAGGTTCACGATATCACCACGACGCAGTTCACGAGCCGCTCGCTCCGCGATGATCCGCCGAGCGTCTTTTCCGTCGGAGCGGATTTCTGCCACCGCAACAGACAAATCCGGAGAGGCTCTCCGCTCGGCACTGTGAAACTCCGCCTGCAACTCCGTTCCAAAAGTCTGCCAGTGCTGAGCCGGCGGTGCGATGACAAGATGAGAGACCAGGCATCCGGGCACGCGAACTGCCTGCGGAGGACTGGGGCCGTCCAGCAGTTGTTCGACCTGCGCAATCACCGGGCCGCCATGGTTGTGTGCCGCCTGCGCGAGCGGAAGCACATCGCCAATCACCGCTTCCCGATCCATCACCAGATTGCCCCAGGGGTCTGCAGCCGTGGCACGGATGAATGCTGCATGGATTGGAAAACTATGGTACAGCAGGAACTGGCGACCACGAATTTCGATTCGCTCTACCAGTTGTTCATCGCTCTTGTCAGATAAACGACCGCCATCATTCAGCGGATCAATGAATGTCCCGAGACCAACATCGGTCAATGTCCCCGGGCGACCCGCCGCAATGTCGCGAAACAGATGACACAAGACGCCCTGCGGCAGATTCCACGCCTCGATTCTGCCATCCAGAGCAAGCCGTCCCAGTTCCGGACACAGCCCCCAATGCCCGCCAATCACTCGCTTCAGCAGCCCCTCGTGAGCCAGGTGATTCAATCCTCGTTTCTTCCCGTCGCCCTGGCCCGCCGCGTAGACCAGGGTGAGATTCCGTGGCGCACCTGTGTTCAGAAACCGCTGTTCCAGGGCCGCGCTCAAAGCCTCCGGATGACCAGCGCCCACGAAGCCGCTGCAAGCCAGCGTGGCACCGCCTGGCACAGCAGCCACGGCCTCTTCGGCGGAACAAAGTTGTGCAAAACGTTCACTCATCAAATCGGCCCAGGAGAAATCCCTGACACAATAATCCGTTGGCCCGGCGGTCCGTCATCCCCACCAGCCGCCATTGACATGCAGCGTCTGGCCGGTCATGTAACTGGAAAGCTCACTGCACAGGAATATCACCACTGACGCGACCTCTTCCGGTTCCCCGAATCGCTGCAGCGGAATCTGCGTCAACATCTGGTCGCGAGCGGACTCGGGAATCGTTTTTCCCATCTCCGTCAGCACAACTCCGGGAGCAATCGCATTCACATTGATCTGCCGGGCAGCAAGTTCACGACTGAGCACTTTCGTCATTGCAATGATGCCCGCCTTAGCTGCCGCGTAATTCGTCTGTCCAAAGAATCCGACGACCCCCGATATCGACGCCATATTCACAATCCTTGCACCATCGTTCAGCAAGGGAAGTGCGATCTGCGTGACTCGATAAACAGCACTGAGATTTGTTTCGATGACGGAATCCCAGTCGTCATCTGTCATTTTCTTCAGCGTTCGGTCCCTTAGAATCGCCGCGTTGTTCACCAGAAAATCAATTCTGCCAAATCGTTCACTGACCGTTTCCAGAAAGCTCAGCATCTCGCTGCGACTGCGCACATCTGCGGCCGTCACGAATCCCATGTCCCCCAGTTCTGCGGCAATAAGATCAGCCTGCTGTTGCAGTTCCTCGTGCGCAGTGGACGGGTAATTCACCGCCACAAAAGCTCCCGCGTTCCGGAAAGCACGAACCGCCGCCAGTCCAAGTCCCTGCACGCCCCCGGTGACCACGGCAACACGATTTGTCAGATCGATGGTCAGCATTGCTCAACCCTCCACGGTTTACTCGCTTCAATCTTCACGGCAATATCATCTGTTCGCATGAACCGGCGCCGGAGTGCGGCGTTTTCCGCGGTAGGGTGGCCATTCAATGCGCTCACTCTCGTACCGAGGCCATTTCCACGAGGGCCAGACAGGGCTTTCCTGTGTTACTTCCTGATGCATGGAACGCAGTTGCCGCTGCAGCCTTTGCAGAACTTCCGGGTACTCGGCAGAGACATCCAGGGTTTCTGCAGGATCAGCCGCGACATCATACAACTCCCACGCAGAAACCTCAGCCGCTTTCAGTGCCGTCATCATTTCTTCCGTCAGATCGGCCCCGGGGCCAAAATGTGGTAAATCCAGTTCTGCCAGAAGTTTCCATCGACCTGATCGAATCGCCACGTCCGGGGTCGTTTGCGCATAGTGGAATTGCCAGTAAAGCGGTCGAGTTCTTTTCAGCGGCTTCCCTGAGAACATGGAAACCAGCGAAACCCCGTCCAATGTCCGATCCCGGGGCACTGGCACATTCGCCAATTCGCAACATGTTGGCAAGACATCGAGAGCGGTGACGGGAATATCACTCTCTGTTCCTGCCTGAATTCGTCCTGGCCAGCGAACAATTCCCGGAACCCGGATTCCCCCCTCAAACAAATGGCCCTTCTTCTCACGCAGTCCGCCCGTTGACCCATGCGGATGAATGCTGGTCCGTGCCGGTCCATTGTCACTGGTGAAGAAGACCATTGTATTTTTCGCAAATCCCTCGTCCTGAAGCTTCCGCATCAGGAGCCCGAAAGCGTGGTCCATTTGGGAGATATTCCCGTGATGGGCTTTCAGACTTTCCACATCACTGTCGTAAAGTGACGTGAACTCTGGTGCCGTGGCGATCGGCTCGTGGGGCTCGTGGAACGAAACAAACAAGAAAAAAGGCTGCTGCGGATTGTGCTGATCAAGAAAGGTCATCGCCTCCTGCGATACCAGCTGTGCGGCATAGCCCTGCTGTGGTCCGACCGGGATGCCGTTTCGCACAAAGTTGTACGGGTTGCGGTGATTCGGCAACGCATTGTTCTGCGTCGCAAACCAATGCTGAAATCCGTGATCGTCGGGCTGAGGCTGGCCCGGCAAATTAAAGTTCCCGTTCAGATGCCACTTCCCGCTCAGACAGGTCGCATAGCCAGCGTCACGAAGCAATGTCGCAACGGTAATCTCCGATTCACTCACATGCATGGGTGACATGAACGGGATCCAGTTGTGGATTCCCACACGATACGGCGTTCGACCTGTCATCAATCCTGTGCGGGCAGGGGAACAGTTTGGGGCAGCTGAGTAACAGTGATTCAGCTTCATGCTTTCCGCTGCAAAGCGATCAATATTGGGAGTCTGTACCTCCGGATGTCCAAAACACCCCAAATCCCCGTATCCGAGGTCGTCACACAGGACGATCAGGATATTGGGGCGATGGTCGGTCAGCTGTTTCTCCGCCGCCGGCACGATCCTGCTGCCGCAGGCAACTAAACAAACGACAGCGATCAATGACGACAGGTGAACTTGTGGTTTTTGCATCATTGTCTTTCTCCACGCACCAACGACACCCCAATAACACCGGATCGGCACACACAACGACAACCCCACAGAGCACTCTTATGCACCGATCTGCGACCAGAATTCCGTATCCGGAGCACCGACAACACGGCTTGTCAGCCGATTCCAGTTGTGAGCCTCCAGCTTGTGGTGCATAATCTAGCAAATACCTCTGTCAAAACGGGAGCCAGCGGATGTTAAGAATCACCACACCGGGCAGGTCACTTTGCGATGGCATTCCTCGCCGAACCGCTCTGCAAATCGGTTCGCTGGCCATGGGAGGGATCGGGCTCCCGCAATTGCTCAAAGCTGAACAGGCTGCGGGAGTTGCGAAGTCGGCTCGATCCGTGATCATGATTTACATGGTCGGTGCTCCGCCGCATCAGGATATGTACGATCTGAAAATGCAGGCACCCTCCGAAATTCGCGGCGAGTTCCAGCCAATCCCGACATCTGTCCCAGGGATCGAGATTTGCGAACATATGCCTGCGATGGCAAAGATCATGCATCACTGCGTTCCCCTGCGATCGGTCTATGGGTCGCCAAGCGGCGCGCACGATTCCTTCATCTGTTACACAGGCCACGATGTCCGCAACCAGCCGTCAGGTGGATGGCCATCAATTGGTTCAGTGGCGTCCCGCATTCTTGGTTCGCGTGATCCGGCGGTCCCTTCCTTCGTCGGCCTCGCGCCCGATGCCGGGCATCCCCCTTATGGCTCGCCGGGGCATCCCGGCTTTCTGGGGGTCGGGCACGCAGCTTTTCGTCCATCAGGTCCGGCACGGTCTGACATGGTCCTCAATGAAATCAGCCAGGATCGCCTCAGCGATCGGCGTGCGTTGCTGCAGCGGATGGATCGCATCCGCCGTGACATCGACGCACGCGGCACCCTGCAAAGCCTCGACGCCATCGGTCAGCAGGCTCTGGGAATCCTGACCTCCAGCAAGCTGGCCGACGCCTTCGACCTTGATCAGGAACCCGCCGAAGTCCGTGCTCGTTACGGCACGGGTGATACAAAGAACTACGGTGACGGCGCACCCCGCAACCCGGAT
>JAFMMM010000558.1 GCA_017859815.1 Planctomycetota bacterium
TCGCGCCGCGCGCTGAAGAGCGAGTTGCGCGACAGCGACTTCAGTCATTCCGGAATCCCTGCTGAATCACCGCCAAATCGTCACAGCCAGCCCGCAGTGGCAAAAAACATGTCCGACGGGGATTGCTGGTGGCCATCTGTCTGCACCACTGGAGTTCGACGACTTGAACTCGGGAAAACACGAACCTCTCACTCTGGCTGAGGCAGCAACCATGAATATCAACAGTAGAGTTTGTCTTACCTGCAGCTTGCTGGTCCTGCTGAACTGCGATGCAGCATCTGCGGGACATCGAAAACCGTCCGGACGTGTCTGGCTTGCAACAATCGCAGTTCAGGACTACGACCACCTGCCGGAATCCGGCCAATTGCATTTCTGCAAAGCTGACGAACAGGTTGTTGTGGATCGCATGCGAGAGGGAAATCGTATCCCAGAGCGTCAGATTCGTCGTTTCCAAAAAGGCTCAATGTCGCGATATGCTCCGACGGCCGAAAATATCATGCGGGAACTCCCAGAATTTCTGGCAAATGCCGGCCCGGAAGACTCGGTCATTCTGTTCCTCTCGATGCATGGAGCTCGCGTGGAAGACCCCCAGACAGGAGTGTCGGAGACATTTCTGCTGACTCAGGATTTCAATCCCGAATCTCCTGCCGGAACGCTGATCAACGTTCGCTGGCTGCGGGATCTACTCTTCCAACGAGTCAAGGCCGGAAAAATCATGCTGTTGATGGACGCCTGCCATTCCGGTGGTCTTGGCAGCAGCGCAGTCCAGCCACTGATGGCGTCTCGCACCGAGATGTTCAGCACGCGGGACTTTCGCACCATGATGGAAGCTACTCAGCAGGAACTCGCTGATCGCAGCATTTACGTGATTACCTCCTGTGCGGATCAGGAAACCAGCCTCGAAGCAAGAGACATCCGGCATGGGCTGTTCACTCACTGGCTGATTCAGGGAATAGACGGTGCTGCCGACAGTAATGAAGATGCCATCCTGACAATGGATGAATTGTTTGGCTTCGTGGAAAATCAGGTCCCCGCCTCAGCACACTTCTACGCATTCATGTCCGGCAAGCCCGTCAGCCAGCACCCGCAGCGATTCATGCTGGGGACCAACCACGGTGATGTGCCGGTCATGGCGATGCTGCCGCAGTCACCGGCAACAGCGATTGAGCGCCTCGCAGACTCTGTCCACTCCCTCGTACGACATGGTCTGATGCGAGTACAAAGTGAATCAGGACGCATTCCGGCTGTCGGTATTGTCGAAATGACTCCGGAGTTCACCGATGGACCGGCTGATTCTCGATACGGCAGCTTTCCGGTGATTCTGCAAAAGGAACTGGAAAAAAATCTGTTCTCCCGAATCAGCCGTCTTCCAATCAAACAGTCTTATCACATTTTGAATTTCGATGAAATTCGCCGGCAAAACAAAGACATTTCGCGTGCAGATCTCGCTGCCGGACATTTGACCAGCGACAAAATCGATGCCGTTGTCTCCGGGCAGTTTCATGTCGCCGGCAATTCAGGCAGCGTCGATAATCCGGAACGTGTCTGCATCAGTCTGACCATTCGCGATGTCAAAACACAAATGCGTCTGTACCAGATCAACTCATCCATGCTGATCAACTCGCAGTTCAGAACCATGTTTGGGGTATCCGGTGACGTGCGTCAGAGGCCACAGAATTCCCCTCCATCCAACACTCCTCCCGCTTTCCAGCCGTCCACACCAATTGTGACGGCCATGATTCCCACGGATCCTGCACTCCACAATGAAGAGGAGAACATCCCTGCGACAGCAGACACACAGCACCCGCTGAGAGATCAGAAAAACTCGACACTGAGCGTTGAAGTTTGGCAAGGCCGTCCAAACACCGCCGCCCGGTTGACGCCATGGCTGCCCACTGACGACAGTCAGCCAAACCTGCTTTGCTTCGAAACAACGCAGGGAAATGAAATCCAGTTGCGTCTGCGGAATCAGACGAATGATCACCTCGCTGTGATCGTGCAGATTGACGGCATGAATATCATCGGAAAGACAATCTGCGTGCCGGAACACGCTCGTTACTGGAGCATCGCTCCACGGCTCAGCTGGAGACATGATCGCTGGCTCGATGGCCTGAAGAAATCCGGAAATGGCTCCTCGGCAAGTGCGAATGGCGGCAAGTTTGTCGTTGTCAACCCTCCGGAATCCGTGGCCGGACGCATGAATGTCATCGACGATCTGGGAGAAATCAGGGTTCTCGTCTACGGCACAAAAGTTCTGCCCCCGGGTGCTCGCTCCAAAGTCTCAGAAAATTCCCTCGGAATTGGCGAGAGCAGCGAGGTGGTACGGCAAAACTACAAGCTCGACAACAGCCATGTCATTAACCGCAACGACGAACGAGCTCAATACGTCATTCGCTATGTCAAAGCTGGCAGCCCCCAGAAAAGCGATTCTTCAAAATCTTTCCTCACCGCAAACTAAACTCAGACGCTCACCGGCGACAGGGGCGACTTCAGACGAAGTCGCCCTTTTTTTGTCCTCACAATGACTGGATTTCCTGTCCGCTCAACCACT
>JAFMMM010000169.1 GCA_017859815.1 Planctomycetota bacterium
GCGGCCGGGCTGACGCCGGCGGTATTTAAATACTCGCTTGGTTCCACCAGTATTGCTCAAAACTGGGGCGGGCCCGGCGATGGCCTGATGTACGATCAAATGGCGGCCGAATATCGCAGAGCGGTGAAGCAACTGCAGGATGAGGGTCATCAAATTCGGGTCTGCAGTTTTGTCTGGATTCAGGGAGAAAGTGATGCCCGGACCGCGGAAATGGCACGGGCTTATCAACAACGCCTGCAGTCCCTGATCAATGATCTTCGTGAACGAGTTGTTGGGCATGCGGAGTTCGGAATTGTATTGGGGGTGGACGAACAGCATCCGTGGGTGCAGGCTCATCCTGACGTGATCCATGCTCAACAGCAAATTGCGGCAGGTGATGCTCGAATTGTTCACTCAACAATGGTCGGATTACAGAAGGCAGACAGTACTCATTTGACGCCTGCGGGATTGGAAGAGCAGGGTCGGAAAATCTCGGCGGTTTTGGTGGACGAGTTGCAAATCGCCGGGCCTGATCCGGCCCAAAAATGACCGCTGAGAGCTCTCAATTGTCTTCTGGTGCAGGTCAAATCGCTGCGCGGTCAGCGATTCTGACAAACTGGTGCCAATAACCAGAAGACGATTCGTTTTGCCATGCCGGATTCAGTAAGTTGCCGTCATAACACAGCATCACGGATGCCAGGAAAACACTGATGACTGAAACAACGACAGAAACCGGATGGCGAGGGATCACGACAGCGTGTTTGCTGGCTGTTTGCGGACTGGGCGGCCTGCAGACAGGGCTCTGGTGGCAGCGCTGGTGTCAAAGTGCAGGACGTCCATCGCTGGCTGTCCTGCCGTTGGGGCTGTTCATCGCTTGTGTGGCGTGGCTGTTTCTGACTCGCATCAGATTGCTGCAGCCTCTGCTCGACACATCGGGGCGGCGACCGGTCCGCCGCGTGATGCATGCTGTGTTGTTTGGTGTGCTGGGATATTTGCTGGCAGTGCAGAGTGGTTCGCACAGCAGCTTCGGACGGTGGGTACTGGTGGTACTTTGGGGCGCTGGTTGCAGCAGTGCGTGCCTTCTGGCATCGAGGGCGTTGTCTGCGGTCGCTTTTTCACGATTACTGACACGCCGCGCCAAACTGCGTTTGTTGGCGAGCCTGTTTGGTTTTCTGTTTTGCGTTTCGGCAATTGCCGTGATGGAATTCATTTCCGGTTTCCTGCTTGATCAGCGAACGCCTGGTCCGTCAAAAGTTGACAAGGGAACTTATTTGGAACCGGGAGAGTTTTTCCAACTCGACGCACTTCTCGGAAATAGCATGCTTCCTTCACGGGAGGTGACATCAAGTCTGGCGATCGACGGTCAGGCAACCTGGAACGTGCGATATACCACAGATCGGTTTGGTCGGCGGACGACGATCCCAGCCGCTGCACAGCCGACTGCAACATCAACCGCAATATTCTTCGGGTGTTCGTATCTGTTTGGCGAGGGATCGGATGACCATCAGACGATACCGTCTGTGTTTAACACCCTTAATCCCGGTGTCACAGCGGTTAACTACGGAATGCCTGGCTGGGGAACTCAGCAGATGTTGGCCCTGCTGGAGGGAGGGGAGTTGCACGGGCAGGTCGAAGCGCCGGTGAAATTCGGAATCTACCTGTACCTGCCTGACGTTCACGAACCCCGCGTGGTTGGTGCTATGGATATTGTTAATGGGTTTGGCAAGCATTTTCCTTACTATCGTCTGGATACCGAGGGGATTCCGGTTCGACAGGGGACGATGACATCGGGAAGACCAGTGACCGCATGGTTTTACTGGCTGATGGGCAAGAGTCAGACTCGCGCGTTGCTCGGCTTGAATTTTCCTCAACGGAAGCCGGAGCACTATCTCCTGACCGCTGCAATCATCCAGCGTTCGCGAGATCTGTTTCTGCAACAGTTTCCACAGGCCCGTTTTCTGGTGGTGGGATTTCCTGATCCTGATCCGGAAACACTGACACTTCGAACCGTTCGTGGCAATGGAATTGAGGTTTTGAATCTGGCGGGCTTGTTTGATCCGGCAGATCCTGAGATGCAGCATGTCGGTGACGGTCATCCCACACCGGAAGCCAACGTACTGGTCGCAGAAGCAATTGCGAAATATCTGCAGAGTGATGTGCCAGTGGTCAACGAATAATGAAAAGCCAGGTCTGGAATGGCCGGCTATGGAAAAGACTATGGTTGTTTTTCGCCTCGTTTTCGGGCTTTTCCGAAGACCTTTCTGCACAGAGACATTTGCGGGGAACACTGGAATGCAGTCATTGTTGCGGGCTAGCCGGGCACGACCAGTGTCGATATCAGACAAGGGCGCAAGAGCGTGAGTCAATCAGCAGTAAACAAGGACAGCACGCCGCTGGTGTCGGTCATCATTACCTGCTTCAACCAGGCTGCAATCATCGAGGACTCCATCAGGTCTGTACTTGAACAGACGCTGGAGGATTTTGAGTGCATCGTTGTTGATGACGGATCCACAGACGGCAGTGTTGAGGTTGTGAATCGAATTGCCAGGTCAGATCCGCGGGTCCGCGTGATCGCGCAGCAGAACGCTGGCGTCTCTGCGGCAAGAAACGCGGGATTTCGTGTGGCGTGCGGCGAATTCATCCAGTTTCTGGACGGCGATGACTTGTTGAGGCCAAAGAAACTGGAGATTCAGGTCGCCCAGTTGCAGGTCGAACCAACTGCCGGAGTTTCGTGTTGCGATCACGAGTTCATGAAGCGGGACTCTGGGGAAATCACCTGGTACAAATTTCCCGAAATTGAACGACGGCCCTTGCGTCAAATGCTGGAAGACTGGTTTCGAACCGCTAGTTTGCCTGTCCATGCCGGCGTATTTCGCAGGTCAATTTGGGAAGCGGAGGAATTGCCATTTCCACCGGATTACCACGGTCGCTGCGAGGACTGGGTCTTTCTCGTGTTGATTGCAGTCAAAGGGATCGAATTCGCATCGATTCCGGATAAGCTGTGTTTGTACTGCATTGAAGAAGAGAGCTTCACGGCGGGAGCCCGAGGCTGGAATGCTGCCGTGATTAGTGCGGCGGCGTATCTCGAGCCACGCATACCATCGGAAGTCGCTCCTCGTTTCTTCATGAACACTGTTGAGGCGACGCTTGATCGTTACCTGCAACTCAACAAGCCGGATGTGCTTCGGTCATCGTTGAACTGGCGATTGGGCCGATCATTGAGTTGGCCTGTGTTTTTGTTTCGCGATGCCTTGCGGGGCTTCATCTTATCTTTAGCTCGATTGTTCAGAGACTGATGTGCGGTATTCTTGGAGTTTTGGGCTTTCATCCCGATACGGATCGTGTGAAACGAAGTCTGGTTGCTCTTGCAAGCAGGGGACCGGATGGTGAAGGAGTCTGGCAGAACTCTGGAGAACCCCCCGTCACGCTTGGTCATCGTCGGCTGTCGATTCTGGATTTGTCCAATGCCGGCGATCAGCCAATGGCGCGAGAGTGTCATGTAATCGCCTTCAACGGAGAGATTTATAATTTTCATGAGTTGAGGGCGGAACTGGAGGCTCTTGGGCATGTGTTTAAGACGCAGAGCGATACTGAGGTACTGCTTGCAGCGTGGGCTCAGTGGGATGAAAAATGCGTCGAGCGGCTCAATGGAATGTGGTCGTTCGCGATTTGGGACAAAACGAAGCGCGTATTGACTCTGTGCAGAGACCGATTCGGGAAGAAACCGCTGTTTTACGCGTTCGAGCAAGGGGGACTCATTTTTGCTTCGGAAATGAAGGCACTCGCACCACTGATGCGCGAGTTCCGTCCATCCGAAAGATTCCAATGGTGTGCCGCCCATCAGTATGAATATGAATCGACGACGGATTCTTTGATTGAGGGGATTTTTCGATTTCCAGCTGGTTCTGTCGCCACCATTGATTCGACGTCGCTCAGGAACCGAAGACTCAAGGTGAGGCGTTATTGGGATACGCAACAGAATCTGGTTTCTGTTCCGGAGCGATACGAAGAGCAGGTGGAAATCTTCCGTGAGCTCTTCATTGACGCGTGTCGATTGCGTCTTCGTTCGGATGTTCCGATTGGGACATGTCTTTCCGGAGGGCTGGATTCATCTGCAGTTGTCTGTGGGATTAGCGAGATGGATCGCAAGTCCAGACAAGCGAACCAAAAGATGGTCAGCCAGCATGCGTTCGTGGCAACGTTTTCTGGAAGTTCTCTTGATGAGACACCGTTCGCACGTGCCGTAATAGATAAGACGGGGATCGACAGTTCCTTCCTTGAAATCAGCGCTGTGACAGGGCTCGAGCGACTTGAACGGTACACCTATCAGTTTGAGGAGCTCTATCCCACCAATCCCATCTCCATGATGGATCTTTATGCCAAAGTTGCTGAAAGCGGGGTTCGTGTCTCGATCGACGGACACGGTGGTGATGAGCTTTTGTCCGGGTATTCCGAATTCCTGTGCGCAATGAATGATGCATTCCCGAATCTCACTCAACTCAAACGAGTTTTGCGGTGTATGGGGTATGAGTCACCCGGATTAGGTGAGATCCTCGCTGAGTTCAGAACATTGCATCATGGTGGACGTGGTCTGTTGAAGTTCTTATTCGACAGGCTTCTCAAGCGAGGCATGCCGGAGCACGGTTACTTGCACGAAGCTCTGTACTCGCAGTTTCATCGCACCATGCTGCCGACTCTGCTACGGAATTACGACCGCTATTCCATGTCGGCCGGGGTTGAGATTCGTATGCCATTCCTCGACTACAGGTTGGTTCAATTCTGTTTCTCGCTGCCATGGACAAGCAAAGTTCCCGAAAGAACTCCCTACATGAAGGGCATCCTGAGAGATGCATTAGCGGACAATCTTCCAAATGAAGTGAGATTCCGTCGAGACAAGATTGGCTTTAGCAGTCCGATTGGGGACTGGTTGCGGGGGCCGTGGCGGCCGTGGCTGCAGGATTTACTTGCTTCACGAGCGTTTCGGGAGTGTGAATTGCTTGACGCCACTGAAGTGAGCAGCATGTTTCAACAAATCCTCAGCGAAGAAAGAAGCCATAGTTTTTGTGAGCGAGCCTGGTCGAGACTCAACCCATTTCTCTGGCAGGAGTTCTTTCTGAAGCGTTGTCAGGAAAATGCGAAATGAAGCGATCGACTGCCGGAGATAGTCAGGGTGCGACTGGTTTTGTGATCAGGGTGCCAAAACTGGGCAAAGACCTGGTCAACCGCCCTTTATGGACAGTGCTGATTCCGGCCAGAAACTGCGGCAGCTATCTTCAGGAAACGGTGCAGTCAGTTCTGCAGCAGGACCGCGGGGTGGAGCAGATGGAGATCATCATTCTTGACGACTGCTCAGACGATCCGTCCGAGGCCCAATCGTGGACGGCACAGACTCAGGGACGCGTTCGGGTCCTGAGACATGAAACCAACGTCGGGAAGTCGGCAAATTACCAGTCCGGACTGGAAGCGTCACGAGGACACCTCATTCACGTGCTGCATGGTGACGATTTTGTCAGGCCAAATTTCTACCAGACAATGGAGGCCTGTTTTGAGCAGTATCCGGGAGCAGGAGCATTCTTCTCGGAATCTGAGTATATCGACGAGCAGGGTGAGGTGATCGGTCGCACTGGTCAGCTGCAGCCAACCTGCGGCATTCTGGAGTCGTTCGCGGAGAGACAGTATGTCAACCAGCAGATTCAGACACCATCAATTGTGATGCGAAGAACTGTCTATGAGTCGGTGGGCGGCTTTGATCACAGATTGACGGCATTCGAAGACTGGGAAATGTGGTTCCGTGCCAGCCTGTCATTTCCTGTTGGGTTCAATTCAAACGCGCGAGCCGCTTATCGTGTGTCGAGTGGGAACACGTCCACCGCCAGTGTGCTGGAGGGGCGTCGCCCGCGTTTGTTCCGCCTGGTTCTGGACATCATGGATCGTTATTGTCCCGACGAGATCAAATCACGTAAGAAACATCAGCGTGCCGAGGCAATCGCCGAATGTCTGCTGCAGTTCTCCTTAGTGGCAGCCCGACATCGTGCATGGATTCCCTGGATCCGGATCTTCTGTCAGAGTATTTTACACGTGAGAAGCTGGCGGCAACTGCGCCGAGTTGTCGGTGCTACGCTGAGAGGATTTATTGGATAGCAGGTGCCTGAGAGATTCGCGGGTCAATGGCGATCTTACAGGCAGATCGGATTCCTGCCCCGTGACCGGCCGAATTCATGATTTCTGCTGAAATGCAATCGTGTTTTGCACCGCAAAGCCTGCTGATACAGCGTGTTGGCACGCCTTTCGTTTCTTGTTTGCAAACATCCCGCCCTTCATCAGACCGACAGCAGGATTGTCAGTTTGTGACGGGGCCTTGTGTTTCCTGCAGACTTGCATTGACGCCGGCTGCCGCTGAGACTTTGAACCGTTTGTAGTGTTGACCGAAGGCCTCCGGATTATGCCTGCTTTGCGAAATCTTAGCCTGCTCATCGCTCTTATTCTGTCACCGGCATGCGGGATCGCTGGGGCTGCAGAAGCGGCGCTGGAAGCAGCGGTGCCCTTCACCAGCCACATGATTCTGCAGAGGGATCAACCGGTTCCCGTGTGGGGATTCGATCGGCCCGGCAGTAAGATCCAGGTGGAATTTGCGGGGCAGAAGAAACTCGTTGTGGCCGATGAATTCGGCGACTGGATGGTCAGGCTGGAACCGCTGCAGGCTTCTTTCGAGTCTCGCGTGATGACAATCACCAATGACCGTGACGAGCGGGTGGTTCTGGAGGATGTGTTGGTTGGCGAAGTTTGGTTTTCCTCGGGGCAGTCCAATATGGTGTGGACCGCTGGAAGCAGTATGTGTGCTGAACTGGCGAAGGAAATTGCATCGTCCGCCGATGAAATCTCAATTCGTGAAATCAGTATCGACACTGTTTCGGCCCTGTATCCTCAAAAGCGAGCGACAACAGAGCAGGGCTGGAAGACACATCGGGATGCCAGTGGTTTTTCGGCGTTATCGCTTTCGTTTGCCAGTGAGTTGTATCGGGAATTGAACGTTCCCATTGGAATTCTTCTCAGCGCACACAGCAACACCAGGATTGAAGCATTCACGCAGCGGGAAGCAATTGAAGACCACCCGCTGTTAGCTGCAGATCAGGCGTTGATTCACGACGCGGATCCCTTGTTGCCGGAGGGGCGTGCGGCATTTGCAACGTATGCCAAAGACATCACCGAGTGGCAGCAGGAGGCTGGAATTGCCGCTGACAGAATTGCTCGAATCCCCGCTCGTCCGGGGCTGCCGGGAATTGCCGGTATGTGGCGCGGACCATCTCAGTTCTTCAACGGGAAAATCAATCCTGTGATTCCCTTTGCCATTCGGGGCGCCATCTGGTGTCAGGGCACCAGCAATTCGGGGGATGGTCGTGTCTATGCAGCACGCATGGAGGCCCTCGTCAGAGGCTGGAGAAATGCATGGAAGATGCCCGAGTTGCCATTCTATTTCACTCAGATGCAGTGCTACGGGACACCCAATCCGGACGACGTTGGATTCGCAGACATCCGCCAGGCTCAACACCTGTTCTTCATGAACAATCGTGAGAACGTTGGAATGGTGGTGCAGTCGGATCTTAACTCCGCACGGCCGCAGGGAATTCACTATTTCAACAAACTGCATCCGGGCATGCGTCTGGCACGCTGGGCGCTGGCGAAGCAGTATGGCAGAGAGATCGCCTTTACTGGTCCGGTATTCTCCGCTGCCGAGATTCACAGGAACACTGTGGTTGTCCATTTCGAGGCAGCAAGTCTGTTTGGCGGCCTGATGGTTGGCAGCAAGGGTATGGCTGCGGACTACCGCGAAGAGGGTCAATATGTCGAGCCTGCGGCCCCCACCCCGGATCAGGATCTGAATCATTTTCGCTTGTGCGGCGCTGATCGAATTTGGCATCCGGCTGCGGCTGTGATCCGTGGCGAAACGGTTGTTGTGACATCGGACAAGGTTCCTGAACCGATCGGTGTGCAGTATGCCTATAACTCCGTGCCCGAGAACTCCAACCTTTATAACAAAGCCGGACTCCCGGCGACTCCCTTTGCTGTTGTTGATGGCAAGTTCATCTTTGAAGAAGACGATCTGCAGAAAGCCGCCGCTCTGAAGGCACGCTATGCACAGTACACGGATCCTGACTATCCGGTCCTGCAGGTCGTGGAGTACTTCCGGGATGGTGCTGTCATCCAGCGGGATCGTGTGATTCCGATTTGGGGACACGCCAATGCCGGAGTTGAAGTCACAGTTCGGCTTGGCGAAGAGACAAGAACAGCCATTGCCAACGAGTTCCAGCAGTGGTCAGTCGAGTTTCCCGCTTTGCCCGCAGCGGTGATCCCCATCCGGCTGGAGGTCACTTCCAGTCATGGGCTCAGCCGTACAGTCAGCGACATCCTGGTGGGTGATGTCTGGTACCTGACGGGCTCCACACAGTTAAACGGTGAGATGGCTTATGATCCTCGCGATGTCAACCAGCAGGAGCCGGAAGCGATGCCTCTGGTCCGTGAGTTTCGTCGCAAGACAGCCGCAAGTACATCTGCGACGCCACGCAAAAGAAGATTTGAAACGGGCGGTGGTCGTTATCGATCTTCGTGGATGGCTGCCGATCGATGGGATGGGGGTGTGGGGGTGACGATGTTTGCCTTGCACTTTGCAAAGACACTCAATCGTCCGGGGATTCCGCAGGGATTTATCACGATGTCGTCCGGCCAGGGAGGCCGTGCTGCTCAGATGTCGTCGCCGCTCTCGTGGACGTCGTTTGCGGGAGTACGGAATGTGAAACGCCCTGAGTTTCAGGGGCGGATCGACGAACTGATGATGCAGTACCCCGGTTCCGCAATTGCCCGCGCTGCGGCCAGTCAGCATCTGCAGGATGTCGCGACGTTTGTTGCTGAAGTTCAGACTGTTGCGAAAAGTGGAGAGGATTTCTCTGCGCGAGCACCGCTGGCAGCTCCCGCATTTCCCGAAGCGGGGCGAGAAAGTGACATCCAGGCCGACACGATTCCAACGTATACCTATAACTGGTGCGTGAGTCCGATGACTCCCATGGCCGTTTCCGGCGTTGTCTGGGTACCTTCGCAGCATAATATCGGGTACGAACCGACGGAGTATGCTGCAGAGCTGGAAGTACTGTTCGCCAGCCTTCCGAACACCTATGGTCAGGATCGCGTCCCGTTTTTCTTTGCTCAACCGGCCGCTTCACTGGTGGAAGGAATTACCGTGCCATCGCTTCCTGATGCGAGCATGGTTGAGTTCGATGAATGGCCAAAGAGTCTGCAGCAGCTTGCCGTGGAGCTTGGTACCCTGGCTCGTTAAGTAAGCCGTTGATACATCCGAGAAATTGGGCGAATGAGGATTCCGCTGTGCACGCGGCTGTTTCCTGAACATTCGATACCGCAGGAGTGAATGATGAAACTGAAACCTCTGCTGACAGTTGCCGGGATCGGGATTGTCCTTGCAGCGATCTTCGTCCGATCAGAGTATTCGGACGGTAAGGTCAGTGCTGCTGACCTGCGACAGGGAGTGGAAGTCGAAGCGTCCTGCGGGCAGTGTCAGTTTGGTATGGCGGGCACAGGATGTGATCTGGCTGTAAAGATTGGCGGGAAATGCCTGTGGGTTGTCGGGACCGGCATCGACGATCACGGCGACGCACACGGTGACCATGGGTTCTGCAATGCCATTCGACAAGCGGTTGTAAAAGGGGAGATCCGCGGCAATGAATTCCATGCAGATTCGTTTGAATTGAAGGCCCGGGACAGCCGGTGAACGCTCTTCAGTGTTTGTCCTCCGCTGATGTGTCCTGCTTGCTGAAGTGAGATAGAATGCTCCCATTTGCTGTGAGGATCCTGCGTTCATCGACGTTGCTGTTGCTGTTTGTGGCTCTTGATAACTGGCTTGCCGCATCGCGATCGACCGCGGATGACTTCGTGTTCAGGTCAGTGGTAATCGAAGCTGCTTCGGCACAAATCCCACGAAGCGATACTGCGTCCATCTGTGAGTTGTCGAATGACCGTCTGATGGTCGTCTATCACCGATATGAGAGTGGGAAAGAGGCCGGGAATGACCACGGGGTCTGTCGGATCTGGAGTCGAGTGAGTGAGGACAAGGGCCAGACATGGCAGCAGCCGCGGATGCTGGTCGATGTGGCTGAAGGCGACATGAACGTGCAGGCGCCGGGGATCCTGAAGCTGAAGTCCGGACGCATTTTGCTGAATTGCCTGCGGGCGCACGGTGATGGCAGCAGCAGTACCATGTGTCTGTTTGCCTCAGATGACCAGGGACGCAGCTTTCAGCAATTGCCTTCGTTGTGGAAGCGGTCCTCGGGCCAACTGTTACAGGGTGGTGCCAGCAGTCTGCTGCAATTGGAATCGGGGCGGCTGTTGCTGCCTTTTCATGGTGGCGACGGTAATCAGTGGAAACAGAAAAACAGCGCATGGTGTCTTTTCAGCGATGATGACGGAGCGAGCTGGGCTCGATCGAATTCCATCGAACTTCCCAAACGAGGAGCGATGGAAGGGTCCGCTGCACAGTTGCAGGACGGGACTCTGCTGATGTCTCTGCGAACTCAGCTTGGTGGACCGTGGCTGTCTCGATCGTCCGATCAGGGAACCACATGGACTCCGGCCTGGTTCAGCGGACTGGAAGGTGGGGAATCGTGTACTTGTCTGCGGCGTATTCCCGGCACAAACATATTGCTGCTGCTGTTCAACAACAGCAAATTTGAACCTCGACATCACCATTTGGGGGAACGTACTCCGTTGACAGTGGCGTTGTCACGCGACGGCGGGAACAGTTGGAGTGTCGCAGGGGATCTGCTGGAAGATCCTCAGGCCGAGTACACAAATCTCGACTGTTGCTTTACA
>JAFMMM010000559.1 GCA_017859815.1 Planctomycetota bacterium
GTCACTCGCGTGGAATCGGTGCGGAAGGCCAGGTAAATCAGATCGTACATCGTTCTCATGTACATCAGTGGAGCTTCGTCGTCAGCATCCAGATGCAGCAAATCACGTTCTTCATCGGTCAGTTCAGGACGAGGAACCTCCAGCCACTGCTGCGAACGCCGCACGCCTTCTTCAATCTGCCGCACTGACGCCAGATACTCATCCAGCTTCTCCTGATCCTGACGCCCCAGTCGCCGACGCAGACTGCGGGAGTCGTCGAGAACCTGATCCAGCATACTGGAAGCACTCTTCAGCCGACGCCCCCGCGCAATCGAGTCTGCGTCGCCGTCCCCAAAGAAGCGATCGAAAATCTGTTGCGGCTGATTCAAAGCCGGAATTGGACGACCACGATCGTCGTAGGATAATGTGCTGGATCGAGTCGGTTCCCCAACACCACCATCCGTGGACATGACCAGCGAAGAAAACCGCGTCTGATCTCGTGTTGCCTGAGCGGCCACCTGATCCAGCGAAATGGTATTCCGCAGCATCTTGTTATTCAGGAAGGCCCCGGTCAGGAACGTATCCCCGGTATCGTGGGCCCCCATGCGGCGACCATTCGGGTGCGACAATCCCCCCAAAATCGAAAGCTGATCGCGATGAGCCTGTAGCGGGCTGAGTGTTTCTGTCAGTGTGTAGTCCCGACCTTCACCCTCGGGAAACCAGCGCCACTGCTTCTCTTCGCCGTCAGCGGCGGGCAATGCCACACCGAACCCGAAGTACAGTGCGCACAGGCGAGTGGGCGGTGCAGCAGCGGCCGGTGATTCCTCGGCAACACCATGCATGCATTCCAGCCACGGCAGCGCTAAGGACACACCGGTTCCACGCAGAATTGCACGTCGATTCAGTTGCCATGATTTCGAAGTCATTGGGTCGCCTCAAACTGAAATGTTCCAAACCCTGTTTTGAACACCCTATTTTGTGTTGAACGGGTCGCTTGATACAAGCTCATTAATCAAATCACGCATACCGATCTGCTTTTGAACAAGTCGATCAGCAAGACCAGCAATCGCTGCCTGGTCAGTCCGCTCCAGCCGACGCCCCAGCGCATAGGTCAGAAGCCGGGCCACCAGCGATCGTGCCGCCTGTGGTTGTGAAGTCTGTATGAGGTGCTCACGCAGTGATTCAGCACCGGTCAGGACGATGCCACCGCCAAGCTCTCCCGTCGAATCCACCGGCACAGTCACCTCCTGGCCACCATGCTTTCTGCGAACTTCTTCTCGCCATTGCCCCACAGCATCAAAATTCTCCAGGGCAATTCCCCATGCATCCAAATCCCGGTGACAGTTGGCACAGGCCGGTTTGCGGCGATGTACTTCCAACTGCTGACGCACCGACAGTTCGTGAAAATTCGGAGTGCTCTCTTCGAGTGACGGTACGTCGGGTGGAGGCGGAGATGGCGGGTCATTCAACAAACGGTCGCGAATCCAGACTGCTCGCCTGATCGCGTGAGAATCAGCACCGGTCGAATTCGCCAGCAGAAAACTACCCTGCGTCAATAATCCTCCGCGAACCGATTCCGCTGACAGTTCCACTCGACGAAATGATTCGCCCAGCACACCGTCGATTCCATAGTGGGCGGCAAGCCTTCCGTTCAGCATGCTGAAATCAGAATCCAGCAACTGCTCAAAGCCATCATTCCGCCGTATCAACTCCCTCAGAAAGGCAATGGTTTCCTGCCGCATATCCAAACGCAATCGTTCATCAAATCCGGAATACAAATCCTTCTGAATCGCCACGCTGTCCATATTCTTTAACCGCAGCCATTGCTCTGCGAACTGTTCCACAAACTGGTCCGAGCGAGGATCCTGCAGTAACCGTTCCACTTCTGAGGCAAGAACATCAGGCTGGCTTAACTGGCTCTGGCTGGCCAGTTCAAAAAGCCGCTCATCCGGCATTGTGCTCCAGAGAAAATAGGAAAGACGAGAGGCTAGTTCGAAGTTCGTGACGGGACGTTTTTCGTCACCGGATGGTTCCACCAGATACAGAAATTCCGGCCGGATCAGAACCAGTGACAAAGCTTCGATCATCGCCTCTTCCCACGCAGGGAATTCCGGACGTACCGCGACAAAAAATTCGACAATCCGCTGCAGTTCCTCCGGCTGCACCGGACGACGATAAGCGCGAGTCATAAACCGTTGCAGAATCTGCTCCGCACAGGCGACCTCGTCTGCTTCACTCGACGGCGTTTGAAACAGGATGCGGCGATGATTCTCAGGTGGCCACTGATCATACACAGGCCCCTGAAATTCAACCTTGCGAATCACGAGCGCTGCCAGTTCAGGCTCATTCGGATACGTGCGTTTGTTTTCGACCTTCTCTTCCGCCGGCCGTGGGGACAGATCATCAAACCGGTTGCGAACTCTGACGACCAGGCCGGGATACTTCCCCTGACCACGCACCGGCAGCGGATACTCTTCCAGACGACCGCGAAACTCAAAAACTTGTTCCTCTGTGCTGGTCACCTCCACCAGTTGAAATTCTCGCATCA
>JAFMMM010000170.1 GCA_017859815.1 Planctomycetota bacterium
GCAACTGCAATTTCCCCCCATCCCTCATGCACCAGCCATGACGTGAGAAAGCCAACCGTGATTCGCCCCGCAGTGCCGATGAAAACACCGATCAACGCCAGCAAAGTTGATTGCACCAGCGACCGACGCATCCAAAATGATCGGGTGAGACCGACCAAAACAACAAATGGCAGAGAGAAAAAGCCGGAGCACACCAGTTCCATATCCACAGCACCGTCGAGGAACAGGAGCGTAGATCCGCCTCGAGTGTGCCAGAGTTGAGTTAAACTTGCCCAAACGCTGGTCACATCCGCCACGGCATTTGTCCACCAAGCCCAAACCTTTGCCGCGTAGACAGGCGGTAGTCCGGCGAAAAGAAAGAACAGCAGCGAGAAACGTGACAAGTTGCGGCCCGACTTACTGGTCTGCTTCCAGAGAATCGCAGAACTGTACACCGAGAAGCTCAACAACGCCCACCATGGTTGACCGCTCAACGCAGCGATGATCGCAGCAACGCAGCATGCCCCTCCAACCCCGGCCACTAATCCGGTGGGCAAATCAAGAACGACGATCGATCTGCGGACAAAAAACGGGCACAGCAGCGGTGCAACCAGCATCGGCCAGAAGAATGCCTCTTGCTGACGCACCAAAAGCAGTTCAGACGCACAGAGCAGGTGCACCAGAACCACGATTGCAAGCAGAAAGTACTGCCGCGTTGCCCGGACGGGTATTGCATGATCCTTCAACTTATCACCTTCGAAGATGTAAACGTGTGGTCACGGTCAAATAATGTTACTGCATAGAACGGATACACCTTCCTGAGCTTTATTTGACAGGAAACTGCTCCGATTACGCAAGAATTTGCGCCGGAGAACACAGAATCTCCGTAGCTATCCCCGGAAACAGCCCCCCCATTCCACCCATTCCGCGTTGCCCGCCAAAAACAGTCCATTCCGCAAGACTGGTCCAACCATCCATCTTTCAGCCGCGACCGGTGGGTATGTGTCACAGCAGTGAAGGCTTATGATTTATTCCTGCCACGCATGTTTCCCGTTCTCTACCGGTTCACGAGATGCAACACCCGCACAACACCCACGAGCCTGTGATTTTCCTTCCGGCGGTAAGCCCGTGTGGGCTTGTCCTCCGCGTGGCAATCCTGTTGATGCTGCATTCGCTCAATGGCTGCGAGGAAACAGATCGTCAGCCCGCGGCAATTTCGCCCTCAGTCAAGTGGGCTGACAGAGTCAGCCAAAGTCGCGGTACCACCGTACAACTCGCAATGTGGGATGGCGACGCATCAATTAATCAATGGATGCGTGAGTCAGTGCGAAGCTCGCTTCGAGAACATTACGGGATTGAGTTGAAATTCTCCGGGCTTCGCGGGCACCAGCTGGTTTCCAGACTCATGAGTGATCTTGAGGCCAATCGCGTCACCGGAGATCTCGATCTCGTATGGATCAATGGGGAGACGTTCTACCAGCTTCGCAAAATCAATGCTCTTGCCGGCCCCTTCACTGAGTTGCTCCCGAACGCACGTCTGATTGACTGGCAGGACCCGTTTATATCGCAGGACTTTCAGCAGCCGGTGGATGGATTTGAGTGCCCATGGGGCACCGTACAGATGACGATCATCTACAATGAGTCGACTGTGGCGATCCCACCACGGACGCTGAAAGAGCTCGAAGATTGGATCCGCCAACACCCGGGACGTTTTACATTTGACTGCAGCTTCACCGGCATGACCTTTCTCAAGAGTCTGCTGCTGCAATTCAGCGAGGCCCCCGAGGCATTTGCGACGACACTGAACGAATCCGAGTGGGACCGATGCTCAAACGCGTTGTGGTCATGGATTCGTAAGCTGCGTCCCCACCTTTGGAGGGAGGGACGGGTCTTTCCCGACGATGTCGCCCAACTTCATCACCTGCTGAATTCCGGCGAGGTTGACTTCTCGATGAGCAATAACGACGGCGAGGTCGATAATAAGATCCGTCAGGGCATCCTGCCTCCTGCAGCCCGGGCTTACGTTCCCGACTGGGGCACAATCCGAAATACGCACTACCTTGGCATTCCGGTTAACGCCCCCAACAGAAATGCTGCAATGCTGGTGATCAACCATCTGATTTCTCCGGCCGCCCAGCTTGAAAAAATGAACCCTTCAATCTGGGGGGACGGTACTGTGCTGGACCTCGACTTACTTTCTGCCGAGTGGCAGCAAAAATTCCGTGGCATTCCTGGCAGAGAGCGAGCTCCTTCTCGCACCGAACTTCGAAAACATGCGTTGATGGAACCCAATGCAGAGGTCATGATCCGAATCCATGAGGGGTTTCGTCGCGAAATACTTGAATCACCGCAATAGGCCGGCCTCAACGATGGTCGGCCCACTGGAGAAAATTCTCGGCGGACTGCTGCTTGCCATTCCAGCAGTACTGTTCCTGCGGATGTTTCTCCACGGTCTGCAGTACAGCCTCGGGTTAAAGGGACTTCTTCAGTCAGGCTGGACAACGACGCACTGGGAAGCCGTTTTCCGCAGCGGTGTACTGCTGGAAAGCATGGCTCTGTCGGCGGTGACCGCGCTGATTGTCACGATGTTGAGCCTTGTGGGGGCCATCGTGCTGATCGGCACCAGATTCTGTTACGGGGCAGGGAAAAGCCTCGAAGCTGCGTTGCTGCTGGCATTGTCGACACCGGCAATCGTGATGGCCATGCTCACTCGATTATGGCTCGAGCCCGGAGGTCTCATCGCACGCATGCTGTTTTGGACCGGCGGCATCTCGTCGCCTGCCGAATTCCCTGTCCTGATCAATGATCCTTATTCGCTGGGACTGATTCTTTGTGGTGTTTTTTGCAGCCTGCCGTTTCTTGCACTTTTTTTTCTGAGAGTCTGGGAAGCCAACGCCTTGCACCGATATGTTTCCACCGCGGTACTCCTTGGTGCGTCTCCCTGGCAGGCTGTCTGGCGAATTGCACTCCCGATGCTCTGGAATCGCAGCCGCACGCTGCTGGTGCTGATCTTTCTGTGGAATTTCTCAGCGTGGGAAGGGCCTCTGCTGGTCGGCCAGCAGTCACCTCGCATGATCTCCGTTTTGATCGCTGACTCCACCGGCGAATTTTCGCTGGCCGACAGGCCACGAAGCTTTACTTACTCCACAACATATTTCGTACTGGCAGCTGCCGGTCTTGCTGTCCTTACCCGCCGAGGACGACATCATGTCTGTCGTGACTGAGTTACACATTCCAGGGAAACGGCAAAAGCCTGACACAAGCGGTATCGTCATTCTCCTGACAGTCGTGATGCTGATTCTCGCGCCGTTGCTGTTGCTCTCCGGTGGTACAGGCTGGACATGGCCAGCGCTGGTCCCCGACCGTCCCGGAGGCATGCTTTGGTCTGCAGCCCTCAGCCCGGATAATGAGTTGTTTGGAGCGATGCTCACATCCCTGCTTCTGGCCGGAGTCACCAGCATCACAGGGACAGTGAGCGGACTGCTTATCAGCCGAGCGACTGCTGCGTTCAGCAATCCTGTTCCCCGCATGCTGTTGCTTTTTCCGTGGATTGTCTCACCAGTTGTCGCAGGCATTTCGATGTACGATCAGCTTGCCAGAGCGGGGCTGGCAGGACAAATGTCTGGTGTAGTCCTTGCTCAGCTTGCATTTGCAGCACCGCTTTCAGCAGTTGTTTTTCAGAACCTTTGGAGCAATCGCACACGGGCAATGACCCGCCTCGTGCGGGACCTCGGCGGCTCGACCACTGCTGTCTGGCGACATGTTGTGTGGCCAGCCGTCAGACGCATTATTCCTGTTTGCCTGCTGCAGACAGCATTGTTCAGCTGGCTGGACTACGGGCTTGTTTCCACGATCGGTGGAGGACGTGTGGAGACTGTGACAGTTCGACTCTTCGCATTACTGCGGGAAGGGGGAATGAATCAGGCGGCGGTCGCAGCTCTGATCCTGATGACTCCCCCTTTGCTGCTGGCAGTTCCTTTGGCAATCCTGCGGCTGCAGCTTCCGGATCACGTCGCAGGTGTTTCAAGAGAGATTTCATGACGACAGCACCGGATCAAAGCACAATTGCGACTCCTGACCAGACAGCATTACGGGCACATTCTCTGAGCGTGAGTTTTGCCAATGTGCGAGTACTGGATAACGTTTCCCTTGAATTGCCACACGGAGAAACGCTCGTCGTTATGGGGCCATCAGGTGGCGGAAAGTCCACACTGCTCAGATGCCTCAGCGGAAATCAGCCAAATGCGGCAGGGGAAGTGAGATTTCCCCAGTGGGAGGACTCCACCGCAGGCAGCAGAAAGTCTGTACCCGTTCTGATGATGGATCAGGAGCCGCTGCTATTCGAGCACTTGACCGTTTTCGAAAATCTCGCCTTCCCGCTCAGAATGCGATCCGAGCCCGGCCCGAAGCTGAATCGGCAGGTCGACGAAATGATCAGCCATCTTGAACTGGAGAACGTGCGACGACATCTCCCGGCACAATTGTCCGGCGGACAGAAGCAACGATGTGCATTCGGCAGAGCGTTACTGGCCGCCCCGGCAGTGCTGTTGATGGATGAACCCTTCAACGCTCTCGACAACGACGTACGGACTCGATTGCAATCGTTCTTCAGAAAACTTGCCACGGACTACGCGCTGAGCACCGTGTTCGTCACCCACGATTTGCGGGAAGCGCTGACGGTGGGCACCACCTTCGCAATGCTTGACCGGGGACAGCTGCAGACGTGGCCGGATGCTCAGAGCTTTGCAGCTGATCCGGAGACCGGTGTTGATAAGGAAGTGCAGTTCTGGAGCGAATTTCACAGTCCGAAACGGTCTTACTAAGCAGCAATTGACTGTGCAGAATCCCCCATTCCACACAACCCGCAAACCCTGGCGGCGAAGATCAGACTCTTAGCAACTCCCCCAATTGCACTGTTCGCAGTATGCTAAGCTGGAGCATATCGACTGATCCCGGAGAGCTGCCGACATGACTTTCGAACTTCCCCAATCCATGGCTGCCGAAGAATTGCTTCGGTTCTTCTCAGCGCTTGCGACACCCTGCATCGCAGCACTGGCCTTACTGCACCTGATTTTCTTCGGCATCCTGCGGATTTGGAGAAAACGTGATCTGGTTGTCCTGGCGGAGACGCTCGATGAGTTCACTCGCGGTCTCGAACAGCGCAGCGAACTCCCCAGAAACACTCCCCTCGAAGTGCAGATTGATGCATTTCTGCAGGACGTTGGCGACATCATCTCAGATCCCTCGCGGATCGCTGCGCGACACCATTGCCTCAACCGACTGGACATCCTCGATCAACGCCGCACATATTTGAATTCGCTGAAGTTTGAGACAGCATTTCACACAGCCAGAACCATGATCGAGGCGTATCCACTGGCTGGAGTTCTTGGCACCGTCCTGGCAATCGGTTCAGCCCTGCAGTCCGATACGGCGTCTGGAGCAACCGTTGGCGTCAACCTTGTTATGGAACGCTTTGGCGATTCCATCTGGTCAACTTTCACCGGCCTGTCCGCCGCTGTCGTCCTGCTGTTCGTCAGTAGTCTTCAGGAAGTGCGTGTCAGGCGACTGGCAGAGTGTCGAATCGCAACTCGCGATCTTGTCGCCCGCGCAAAACGTGAACTCAGGATGTCTGCATACGCAGGAGTGCCAAAATCATGAGCATTCCTGTTCGGCGGCTTGCACTGCAACTGACCCCCATGCTGGACCTGATGCTGATTGTTCTGTTCTCCCAGTACCTGGAGAACAGGGAACGCAGCGAAATTCAACAGCAGCAGGTCGAGGTTGAGAAGGCCACGCTGCGAGATCAGGCGAGACAACAACAACAGGAATTCGAGCAGCAACAGGAAGAATTCCAACGCACGCGCCAGGATTACGACGATCGATTCGAAAACCTGCTGTCACAGCACAGGACAGCCGGAGAAGTGCTGAGCAGAAACCTGAACCTTTCGCAGCGAGTCATCAGCGAAACGGTGCGTCTGCGAGAAAACGGTGATGCACAGGACGCCGTACGACTGGAACAGGCTGCCGCAAATCTGCAGGACGAACTCAACGCGTCCGGTGATGATCTGTTTCGCTTCCTTCTGCGCGTGGACGAAATGCAGAAACACGTCACCTTCTGGGAAATTCATATTGGAGAAACAGGACGAGCTTCCCTGTCTGACGGGTCCAGTCGACTCGGTCTGGATTTCTCCTCCCCGCAGGAATTCGCAGACCGCCTGTTTAACGCCAGTCAACGTTTCGCGGATCCTCGAAATCTCGTACTGGTGCTGCTCACATGGGGCGATGCTTCGCTGCGCTTCCGGCAGCAGTCGTCAGCAGGCCTGCCTTTGTTTCTGGAACAATTACGAAGTGAAGCTCGCGGAACGCGATGGTTTGATTCTTCCGTGATAGGATATCGCCCTAACGGCTCAGTCTTTGCAGACGATGAAGAAAAACCCTGAAAGTACTCGGCAACAGTCCGATGCCTCCGGAGGAAAGCCATGTCAGATGATCATCCCAACCACGTACCAGTTCCCGGCCGACGAATCTCCGGCAAACGACTGATCGGCGGAGCAGCCATGCTGGGGATTGCAGCGATGTTGATTTTTCGCGACAGCGGTGCAGGGTTCTCCAATACACAGACGGCCATCACCCCCGCAAACACCTCAGTTACAGTGGACCAGAACAATGACACTGCAACACCGCAGGAGGTTGCTGTTCTTTCACCCGAGGATGCGGCTGCTGTTTCCTCCGGAGTCCTGTCCGTTCTGATCGATGAACGCAGCTTCCTGATTCGCATCACTGAACAGCCCGAACCTCGCTATCGGTCTTCAGACCTCATTGACCTCGTCCAGCTTGCCCGGAAAACCGCCGGCGATGGAAACGGTATTCGAGTTCAGATTCTTCGCAGAGAAACTGCGCGTCCGTCTGCCGAACAGGATCTGATCACGGCCCTGCAGTCAGCCGGAGTCAGCCGTGATTCGATCGTCATGCCCGAGCAAATCATTCCCTGACCGTCCTCCGACTGTCAGCAATTCCTCGGAGACCGCGGTGCCATCCAGCGAAGAAATTCACAAGCAGTTTGAAGCCTATCGGCAGCAACGAACGCGAGTCGGACTTGTCTCCGGCACGCTTCTGGTTGCTGGCGTTGTTGGACTGCTGAAGGGAATGACCGATTCGCTGTGGCCAGCTGCATGTCTCCGGATTGGCCTCGTTTTCTTCATGCTGTGGCTGTGTTTCCCATCACGTCGCCGACCAGCTGCCTGGTCTGTCATCAAACCCCTGCCGCTGGCGATCATCGCAATCATCATGTGGTTCCTGCCACGCCTGAAACCGGTACTGCCCCTGATTGCTGTGGCCGTCGCGGCTCTGCTGATCCTGCGACCACGACGAAAACGACGATGACAATCTCAGTCATCCGGATCGGCTGGCCGCGCCAGCAGACGCTGAAACCGAACTGCATCCGCGATGACATATCCGCTCGTGGCCACGTTGGAAAGAGTGACACGAATCATCTCGCCCTTCTCCGCTCGGATCACCGCAACAGGTTGAAAAAGCGACTGTTCCATTGGCTCCAGCGTCTGATCAACTTCCGCGGAGACTGTGACGCCGCCGCACTGCACACTTACCCGGGCGTGTTTCGCCCGATTTTGATGTGCAGTCCACGAGAGTGAAATCTCCCAGGAACCGGATTCCGCAGCCTGATACTCCCAGACCGCCTGCTTTTGACCTTTCTCTGTATTTCCGTCATGCAGATACAAGCCTCCCACAAATCCGGGGTTGGAACTGCTGGGCGTCCAGGCCCCCCGCAATTCGGCGGCAGTTTCATCCAGAACAACGCCCGCAAGATCTTCAGGACGAATCATCTCCCGTGCCTGTGATCCGGCAGGCAGATCAAGCACCTGACCATCCTGCAACAGACGACTCTGGAGTTTTTGCCACGGCAAATCCTGCAGGGCAACTTCATCTTCAAGGCAAAGCACTGCTGCAGTTGCGGCACTTTGTCCAAGGATCATGAAAACCGGTTCCATTCGAATCGAACCGTAAGCGATATGCGATGCGGAAAGACATACCGGAACGCTCAGATTCGACGCCTGGCCACGCGCCGGGATTATCGAGCGATAACTGATCAGGTAAGCACCGCCGGGAGAAACCTGAACATCTCCCTCGTTCTGAACAAACCCATCGTCATTGACAAACCGGCGAACATTGTGGGAGTCCATGTTGTAACTGCCCAGCCCGACAGCGTCCTCCACAAGACGTACCCGTCGACAGTCCATCTCGGTCATCACATAGTCGCTGACCATCCTTCGCGACTCGCGAATATAGAGTTCCCTCGGCCAGTTGGAATTCTCCTCAAATTCATCGGCGGCCAGTCCCCACTGCTGCATCTCACGGCGAATCGATTTCGGGACGCGTGGATGGTATGACAGTGTCCACATCAGACCTTCCTGCCACGACCGGTGACGCTGAATGATCAGCTCACGCTGCTCCCATGACGCTTCCGGATAGTCATAGTTCTGGCCAATAAAGTCAGTTGAAACGGCATGATTATTATTGGTGTCGGTTTTTCGATTCGGCAGCAGAGCAGGGCTGAATGGCAACCTGAGATCCCCGGATTCGAGGGTACGAAACAACAACTCGTAGTCCTCTTCCCGGTAGCTGTCCGGCTTCTCAAACGGTCGACGATTCGTCTCATCACGTGTCATGCACAGTCGAAAGCAGTAAGCCTGGATCCGCTGGTCCCCGGCCCCTTCAATCCCACGTCCACCAGCGTCGATACCATCCAGAAGTCCACTCGAAGAATCTCCAGGGATCACCCATGGATCCACGCTGGTCACAAAACGGTGGTTGTGCGTGTTTTGCAGTGGCTGATTCCCATTCAATGTCTCGCCCCAAACTTCATTGGATTCGCGACCTGTGACATATCGCACGCCGGCTGCCGCCATCAGATCACCCTCATAGGTGGCATCGATAAACTGACTGCCGCGAATCATGACTCCGGACTCCAGAACGATTTCATGAATTCGATCGTCTCCGACCACAGCACCACCCGGCCGTTGTAAACGTTCTTCCCGCATCACCACGATGTCATTTTCCGCCAGCAGTTCTTCGAAGACCTGTTCGGCAACATGAGGCTCAAAGACCCACATCGCATCAGCGTGTTGGTGAAAGCGGGAGTATTCTTCCGACGCTTCCTGTCGCCACGCTTCCCGCTGCAGATAGTGACGCTGGATACGCCGGTAGAAATCTCGCGCCAGCCCTCCAATCACCTGCTTGTTCCCGGTATCCGTAAATCCGAGACCGGATGATGACATTCCCCCCAAATGCAGAGTTGGCGAGACAAGAACAGCCGTTCGGCCCATTTTTGCCGTCTGGACTGCGGCAATCACACCCGCAGAGGTACCTCCGTAAACCACAACATCAGCCGTGATGATCTGTGAGGTCGACTGAGCTGTCCCGCAGCCCGACAAGATGATCAACGCCGCCAACGCATTCAGACAATTCAAGACAACAGGTGTCCCGAGAGTCATGCGGCGAATCACGCACTGCGTCGAAACCAAGCCCCCATGCATGAATTTCCCAAACCACTGAGGAACGACTGAACAATCGTCTTCTAAAATGGAACACGACTCCGCAGAGCAAGTCACATTGCGGGCTCCATTCAGTTCCCTGATCAGTGTTCCGACGGATATACTTCGTTGAATGCAGCGTCTCACCATCACATTCCTTTCCGGAAGTCGTCCATGCAACAGACAACAACGCGTCCCACGATCCTGATTTTCGTCGTGTTCATGCTGCTCAGCACAACAACCTCCGCTCAGCAGAAAACCCGTGACGAAAAAGTCCGCGAAGACCGCAGAAATGTCACGGCAGCTGGATTCTGGATCTACAACGATCTGGAAGATGGATTCCGCCGGGCCAAGCTTAGCGGGAAACCAATCCTCGTTGTACTCCGCTGTATCCCCTGCGAAGAGTGTGTCAAACTGGACGACGATCTTGTCGACCAGGATCCGGTCCTGCGACCGCTCCTGAATCAGTTCGTCTGTGTCCGTATTGTCTCAACGAACGGACTGGATCTCTCACTGTTTCAATTTGACACCGACCAGTCATTTGCGGTGTTCATGCTGAATGCCGACCGGACAATCTATGGGCGATTTGGTACTCGCAGCCACCGTACGGAATGGGTCGGAGATGTTTCGCTCGAGGGACTTGCACGAGCACTTGAAGGGGCTTTGGAACTGCATGCTCGCTGGCCGGAGTCCCGAGAATCCTTACGAGCCAAGACCGGGCCTGCGCCGCTCTTTTCCACGCCGGAAAAGTTTCCAACGCTCAGAGAACGCTACACCGGAGAACTCGATTACAGTGGCCAGGTTGCAAAAAGCTGTATCCACTGCCACCAGATCGGTGATGCGGTCAGAGACCACTACCGCTCGGGGTCTCAGGCGGTGCCTGATGACATCATCAGCCCATATCCGCACCCAAAATCCATCGGCATGATCCTGAATCCCGATCAACGTGCAGAGCTGCGTCAGGTGACTCCCGATTCTCCTGCGGCCATAGCAGGACTTCAGGAAGGTGATCAGCTGTTGACCATGAATGATCAGCCACTGCTTTCCACAGCTGACATTCAATGGGTACTCAACTCCGTTCCCGCAGCCGGCGGTACCGTTCAAATAGTCGTCTCCCGAAACGGGACTCCGGTGACACTGAACCTCACGCTGCAGAACCGCTGGAGAGAACTTGACCAGATCGACTGGCGGGTCAGTGCATGGGGCTTGAGCCGGATGGTCCTCGGAGGACT
>JAFMMM010000171.1 GCA_017859815.1 Planctomycetota bacterium
GCGACAGTGACATGGACCTCATCGCTTCGGCAACGGGCACAACACAGATCGCGATGTTGCGCAATGATGGCGGCCAGAACTTTTCCGTGCAACCCATCAGCAGCACATCCGGAGACGTCTCCGGTCTCTTCACGGCCGATGTCGATTCGGACGGAGATCTTGACATACTGAGTTCCGGAAGCAGTACAAATCAGGTGTTCTGGTACGAGAACAACGGCTCCTGGAATCCCACACTCAATCCCATCAGTGACCTGACACTGCTGGAAGATGCCGCGGAGCAAACCATCAGCCTGAGTGGCATCACTGCCGGCGGCAGTGAAGTGCAGCCTCTACGGCTGACTGTCAGCAGCACCAACACGGAACTGTTTGCGTCCCTCAGCGTGAACTACTCATCACCGGCGACCACTGGAAGTCTGCGGCTGACACCCGCACCATTCAAGGCGGGTACCGCCGTGATCACTGTGACTGTGGAAGACGGGGGGCCTGACAACGACCTCGATACTGCAGACGACAATGCCACATTCACACAGTCGTTCACGGTCGACGTGACTGCGACTCGCCCGGTGATTCTTGCGCCCGGGGCAAAGACCACCTCCATGAATCCGAGGATCGAATGGACCGCTGTGCCGGGAGCGGTCAGCTACCAGGTCTGGATTGGCAACAGCAGCACAGGACAAAACCCCTCGTTCCGCGGTGACGCAAACGACACATCCTATGATGTCCCAATCGACCTCGGCATTGGAAAAATGGATCTTTGGCTGCGAGGTGTGCGATCCAACGGAACGTTCCTGCCGTGGACTCGAATGCATCGTTTCAATGTCATTACCGCACCCGTCCTCGACGACCTGCCAGTGCGACAGGAAACCGCACGTCCGACCGTCACCTGGCCGGACCTTCAGGGTGCAGATGCCTACGACGTCTGGGTCAACAATAAATCCACCGGTGAGAACCAGGTGGTCCGCACGAATGTCACAGCTTCAGAGTGGACGCCGGAAAACGATCTGCCCATGGGACGATACCATGTCTGGGTTCGAGGCCTGGGTCCGGATGGCTTCGTCAGTAACTGGAGTATCCGCGAAAGCTTTTACACGGCCCCCCCACCGTTGATCGTGGCTCCGGTACTGCCGACCTTTGACCGCACTCCAACATTCGAATGGAATGCGGTTGCCGGGGCCTCAAGCTACAAGGTCTTTGTCCGATACCTTGTTGACGGATCCATCGCAGCCAACGTCAGTGACATCACAGAGACTCAATGGACTCCGGATACCGACTTTGCTGACGGCCGATATGCGTGGTACGTCAACGCCGATTCAACCATTGCCGGGTTCCGCAGCGCCTGGTCGGAAAAACAGGAAATCTATATCGGTGGGCTGTCCACAATCACGGCACCAGCATCCCCGGCAGACTCCACAACTCCTCTGATTACCTGGCTGCCTGTGACAGGGGCCGAGCGTTACGTTCTCCAGGTCAACGGCGATGTTGAGGGGGCCAAACTGATCTATGAAACGGACCTGACCTCTCCGCAGTTCCAGGTCACCCAACCGTTCGTCAGCGGACGCGGCTATCGTGCGTGGGTCAGAGCTGTCTCCACAACCGGAGAGTTTGGGCCATGGACGAGCGCCTATGAATTTGATGTCGCAGCCAGCGACCAGGACTCCGCTGAGCACGTCGTGGACTTGACCGGGATTCTGGAATCGCCCTTGATCACCCTGAAAGCAGAATCTGATTTCGTCGCTGCAGGCAAAGCAGAGAACGTCCGGCAATTGCAAAATGCCGCCGTGACACGTCCGGAAGCATCTGCCGCCCCCCCGATGGACGCCGCCACGATCGCCACTGCGGAAACGGTGGAGGCTGAAATGATCTCTGGTGAATCCAGGCAATTCTTTGAGGCTGCGGTTCTTTCCGACTGGTACCAGTTGATCGCGGATGAACTGGAAATCTGAGGACTGCAGCCTGCTGCAGACAGCCGGAATGGAAACATCCGGCAACCGCAGATCGACCGCAGTTCCGCGCGGATGGCGGTCCTGCGATCCGCATTTCGCATCTCCCGGTCTGCGAAATGCGGACCGAACGGAAAATCACACACTAGCGAGCCAGTCGAATCAGCTCACGCTGCGAACGCACATAGATTGATGTGTCATCAATCCCCGGCTCTCCAAATGTCCAGGAGCACGCCTGCTGTTCAATGGACTTCCAGCTGACGGCCTGTGGCCCGAACGGCTGCTTCGTGTCAATCAGGTATAAGACACCCGCACCTCCCTGCCAGAACAGTGTGCCGTCCACAAGCTGAGGCCATGCAGGATTGGTGTGACCGAATCCGCCCCGCTGAATTCCGCGAACGCTGCCAACCCGCTGATTCACAACTTCGTCGCGCGAGTTCCGAATACCATTTGTAAAACGAAACTCACTACGGTTCCAAACGGTCTGCCCGGGAAGCACCTGAATGGGTACCTCCACAAAAACAGATTCCCCCGTTTTCGTATCCAGGCAACAAATGTCACCGCTGTCATATCGCCAGAAGTAAATTCGCGAATCGACGACATGCACTGTTGACGGTGTAGGCTGTCCTTTTCCTCGCAGCGTTTTGTCTGTGTATTCCGGAACAAACTCCGTCAGCTGCCACTCTCCCTCTCGCCTGGCGTAATATCTGTCAGGCCGATCAATGCTCAAAGTCGCCGTGACACTGCCATCGAGGGGATCGACCAGTTGAAAGGCCGTGCGGCTGCCTGCCGGCGACGTCACGAGGAACTGACCATTGCACAGTTGATTTTTTTGATGTGGAATTGCCGCAGGAAGATCGAACTCAGCGATCGCCTGTCCATCTTTCACCGACAACAGGAATCCACGACGACCGCTGCCAAACTTCCAGTGAGTCAGATCAATCATTGAGGCAGCAATCACCCGCTGTCCCTTCCAGTCTGCCGGGCTGTACTGCGTAGCATGGGTGATCAGTTGAGGCGAAACCCACAAGTCTTCACCCGTTGCAATCTGGATACAGTGCAACTGGTAAAAAGGCAGGTCAGGGTGCTTACCGTCACTCGGCACGGCAATCTTTTCAGAGGGCAGGGCAACCAGCAGTTGTCCGTCTTCAATGTACATCCGGCAATTCTTGATATCCGGATCGGGGGCCTGCCATGTACGTTTCCAAACGGGCTTACCAGCGTGCGTACAGCACATCAGCATGCCATTCAGGTTGTGAAAAATCACATACCGATCAGTAGCGACGGGCAGAAGACTGGTGGAGTCGTGCCAGGATTCCAGCACTTTCCCCTGGTAAGTCCCCGGCAACTGGACCTGCCACTGCAATTCACCACTGCGACGATCGAAACACTGACCAATCACATGACCGTTGTAGTGGAAGCCGCCGTTCAGAGGCCCGTGCAACGTTGCATGGACTGTCAGATAGAGATGATCCGCCTGCACACAAACACCGGACTGTCCTGCCTCTGACAACGCTGTGCGATAGATGATCTCCGGTTGCTGACCGCAGACTGTGGAGGATCTGCTCACGAACAGGACCACCAGTAACATGACAGGTCCTCGCCCCTGCAAACAGAATCCACTCATACCAGGACCTCCGGGAGAATTCCGTCGCTGTCAGAAAAGCGTTCGACAGAAATCCCCAACTGCTGCAGAAAGGTGAGATAGAGGCTGCTGAGTGGTTTTGATGTTGCCTGCAGATCATGAAATACTCCCTGGCGGAATCCGAGGTTACGGCCTCCGGCGATCAACAGGGGATAATCACGATTTACATGAGTCACACTGTTACTGGTTCCGTAAAAAATCAGAGTGTTGTCCAGCAGCGATCCGTTCTGTTCAGGAGTATCAGCCAGTTTCTGCAAAAACTCAGCCAGCATTTCCGCCTGAAATCGATCGTATGTTCCAAGATTCTCCATCGCCTTCTGCCCCGAACCGGCAGCGGCATGAGCCAGTCGATGATGCCCCACCGGCAAGCCAAGTGCATTGCGCGGCATATCATTCCACGCACCATCGATCATGCTCTGCAGCATATAGGTGACGTATCGAGTCGAGTCGGTGCGGAACGCCAGAAAGATCAGCTGGTACATTGTCCGAATGAATAACTGCGGCTCGTTCACGGTTGCCTGCAACGACAGATCCTGCTGTCCAACCTCTGGTCGCGGAGTATCAGACCATCGCTGCATCCGTTCAATATTTCGTTCGACGTCGCGAACAGCTTCCAGATACGATTCGATCTGCTGATTGTCTTCCGCACTGACCCGTCGTTGCAGACGACTGGCAGATCGGAAGACGCGATCCACCAGTGCAGTGCTCCGCTGCTGCTCTGCCTTTTCGGCCGCGATCAGTTGTGGGTCCGAATTGAACAGCTGGTTGTAGATCCGAACAAGATCGCAACTGGAAGGAATCGGCCGACCGGAGGGAGTGTAAGATAACGTCAGGCTGCTGCCGCTGGCTCCCAGTCCACCCTCATTGCCCAGCACAAGGCTGGGGTACCGCGTGTCTCGACCGCCGATTGCAGCGGCCACCTGATCCAGTGAAGGACTGATCACAGACCCTTCCGGATTACTTCCGGTCAGAAAGGAATCTGCTGACGAGTGTCCGTTGCTGGAAACAACCTGCGGGTGCTCCAGTCCCTGAAAAACGGAAATCTGATCAGCAAATTTCTGCATCGGCTGCATGGATTTACCGAACCGCAAATCGCCGTTTTCAACCCTCGGATACCAGCTCCAGTCGCGAGCCGGATGATCTTCCCTGCGAGTGATCGCGAAGCCGTGCCCCACATACAGGCCAAGAAATCGTCGCGGTGGCTGTTTCTGTTCATCATCGGCCTGCAGCGAAGGCAGTTTCGGCAGCAGCAGGGCCGCTCCACCACCACGCAGCAGCATTCTTCGCCCCACCCCGGTACCTCCGCCCTGCGGATTCAGCATTGTCATCGTTTTCGCTCCCGTTCCCCCACAGCACCAACACAATTCCCGGTGATTTTTCTTGTGCGCAATTCACCCAGCCGCCGACTGCCCCCCGCCAACTGGCTGGAAGATTCCGCATGCACGGGTCAACGCCTGCCCACAGGCCCCAAGACACGTACCTGCTGTTGCTTCACGTTTTCGACTGACGAATCCCGAAACTCAGGCCGCAGGATCACAGCCCTGATCAGTTGCGGTAACCGATAATCCGCTGCCACGAACTGCTCAGTAAGCTCATCCACGGCCGCTGTATCACGATAGTCCAGCGGACGGCCCAGTGCCCACGAGTAGATCAACCCGCTGAATGAGCGAGCAAACTCACTGGCATACTGATCACGCAGAAGCTTCTGCAGTTCATCGCTTCCGGAAACCGCCGCACCACGAATCTCTGTCGTATTCTCAACAGGCCGACTGCTTCGCTTTCGCTGCAGTTCGGGAGTCAGTCGCAGAACACGATTGCGCGACCTGCCGGTTGCATCAAACCCCTCCAGTGCCAGGCCCCACGGATCAATATCCTGATGACAGTCCCGACAAATTCCCGCACCATGCAACTTGAGTTGTGCGGCCGTAGAGAAAGACGAGGCGTTCGGCTGCTGCTCCGTCAACTGATCCAAAGCTGGCACGTTGGGAGGTGGATCGCGAGGAGGATCTCCCAGCAATCTGCCCCTCAACCACACGCCGCGATGCACGGCACTGGCATCTTCACCGTCCGAATTCGCCATCAGAAACGCTGGCAGCGTCAGCAGCCCGCCAGAGTGTTCCGGAGCCGGGACTCGAGAGAATTCATGACCGCTGGCAGGCACGGGCAATCCGTAGTATCGAGCCATCACATCGTTGACAACGATAAAATCCGAGGACAAACAATTCAGACAACTCAGATCTTCTCGCAGCAGCATCTCAAAAAACGCGACCGACTGGGCCTTGATGTAGTCCTTGAATTTTGGGTTCCACCACCCGTAATAGTTGGGATTCACGGCTGTTTGATCCAGCCGTCGGAAATCCATAAATGCTGCTGTGAATTCTTCAATAAAACGACTGGAGCGAGGATCAGCCAGCATCCGATCAACCGCTGCCAGTAATGTGGGAGTAGTCAACTTTTCATCCTGAGCCACAAGATCACGCAGTGATTCATCTGGTACACTTTGCCACAGGAAAGCTGCCAGGCGAGCGATCAGTTCGGCATTCTGCAATCGCGTCGACTGCTCACTTTTTGTCAGGTACAGAAAGCGTGCGTCGGCCAGAATCCCCAACAGCACGCCGCGCACAGACTGCGTCAGATCCGCCCCCCGCAGGGCTTCATCAATCTGCTGATTCAACTCCAGAACTTCCGTTTCCAGCAGGGGGCGTCGCCATGCCCGCGTTGCTGCCGCCAGCAGACCTGCGCGGATGCGATCTGCCGTATATCTGCCGTCATCAATAAAGTCCGCTGCACTGCGTGGGGGCCACTGCCAGGGCATTGCAAATTCAATTCGCTCAATCACCGCATGGCTGGTGTCCTGCATGACCTCGCGGTAGACCGAAGGCTTGCCGTTTGTGTCATGATTGCTGCCCCCATGGGATGGCTTCAGCCAGTTCTCCCGAGCAAACTCATCACCCCAGGCATCGATCCAGCGATCGTCGGCTCGTATAAAATGACCAGCCCCGTGAATTACCCAGTCGTGATTCGTGACCGGCTGATCCGCCGCAGAATACAGCGGAGAGCAGTTCTGTACTGTCAGGAAGCGGTATTTGAAATGGGCCGTCACGCCGTACGGCTCTTCGTCTTCCCGAATTGCCGCCGGATCGACACCCGGAAAGTCGAAGACGTTCCCATACAATTCAAACACCTGAGTCCCCGGACGTGCCGCCACTGTGAAATTGCCGATCGTGTGCATCGGCGATTTGAATCCTTTATCGAAGAAGACGGAACAACGATGCGGCTGCAGAACCCCACCTTGCAGCGGAGCTTCATTCCGCAGATGGACTCGAACCCGAAACTGCCCCTCCGCACGGTTGTCGTCCACGTAGATTCGAAAAAAATGATTGGGCGGCAGTGGGATCTCAAAATCATCCTCCAGCCACTGTGGTCCGCGATATCGGCGATGGTGCCTGCGCGCTCCATGGGCCAGATCATTCCGATTCAGGTAATGCTGCTGCTCCCAGTCATTCCCGTGGATCAGGTAGGGCGATGGGGCGGCCCCCAAATCAGGAATTGCCAGTTCAACCGCCTGTTGCAGAACTGCCAGACAGGATTCCAGATAGCCAGACGACATCTGCAGTGCCAACTGCCCTGATTGACCGTGACGCCCGGCAGGATCCTGCAACAGCTCCGCAGAATAGTCGCGGTCGATGTGCAGCACATCCCGCAGACTCCACGTTAACTGCGCATTGCTGAGCCGAATAAAACGATCGTCACCGGAAGATTCTTCTGCGGACACACGATCCAACGCCTCTACAAGTTGGGCCAGGAATTCGCGACGGGCTGCAGGATCCGGACGAGCAGCCTCGGCGGGGGGCATCTCTCCCCGCTGCACCTGATGCAGAATATCCTGCCAGTGCCGTTTTGTTGCTGAATTGACCTCCTGCAGCGAGGCAATATCCACGCCACCTTTCGCATCCATACCGCGGTGACAGTCGCTGCAGTGCTTTGTCAGAAAAGTGGACAGTCGCAAGGTTTCATCCGCACATGCTGATGCAATGCAGCCTGCCAGCAAGACGACATTCAGGAGAATTGCTTGTCGTGGCATTTCAGAATTTCCCTTCGTTCATCGGAACCGACAGTTTAACAACCACAATCACGCCAGAGAAACGCTGAGTCCTGCAACGCCGCCTCGCATTGCAGGACTCAGGCCGACAAACAGTACGATGCCGCCGTCCTGATGGAGGCGAGCAGCAACTGCAAATATCAGTTGAGAGCCATCTTACGCCACTCCGGCAGCGACAATGGCGTGCTCTCCAGTTGCTGATTCACGTGTGAGGAAGACCTATCGGCCCATTCTTGTCTGGAGGAGACTTCGATCACGACTCGACGACGTGCGGCAGTCGAGCAGGTGCGAATCGCCTGCTCGGTTTCGGAGCGTCAGGCCTGCTTCGTGCAGGTGCAAGCTCGAAGTCCACGGCGATACGCGCCTCAAGTCCGCGAAGATGAATCTGAGTTACTCAAGAGAATCCTGGAGCTGGTGCGAACGTGGTCACGTCCAGCAATGAGCCCGTAGCCCCTGGGAGAACGGTTATGTTGAGCGTTTTCATAACCGCTTTCGCGATGAATGCGTGACCTGTGAACAGTTCACGACCTGGCCTCATGCAATCCGCATGATTCGGGATGGTGGATGACTGACAACCACCACCGTGCCCACAGCTCATCTGGTGGGCTGATACCTGTTGAATTTTCACAACCTTCGTTCAAACGTTCAGGGCATCTCAACAACCTTGAGTTCATGTGACCCATCGTCGCTTGACGGGAATTCTTACTCCTGCCCATTGAGGCAGAAGTTGACGACTCGGCGTCAAATCACCAAATCCTGCGAGACTCCTCAAATGAGCGGTCTCCTTAACAATCCTTAAACAACTCGCTGAACAAACTGTCTACCACACCGCACAGACAAGCCGGTGTGACTGATCGCCGCGGATTCTCAAATCCACCTGCAGGAACCCTTCCCAGAAGTAAAAACACTGCCCAAACACATCGACATCCATCACCGTCGATTTCAAGTGCTGGGAAGTTGACCCACAAAACAAGGAAACTCAGTCTCAACTTTTTTCTCAATTCATTTTTGACGCGCAGGAGAAAAGCGCTGGTAAACCCCCATAACGCCCACTCATAACGTTGCAACTGCGGTGTTTCCCTCTACGCATTCGTTAGAAGTGTTCGATTCGGAGTTTCGCCATGGCTAGATCCCCGCGTTCATTGAGTCTAACAGCCACATGTCTCATCGCGATTCTATTAGTTTCTTCGCCATATTCGGATTCGGCATGCGCTGGTGTTATCACATGGAATGTGTCGTACGCGGACGTGACCAGCAGTAGTGGCGTTGGCTTTGATGACCCAACGGAGGGCGCAGCGAGGCGGGAAACCGTTGCTGCGGTGCTGAGTTATCTGAATACCATCCTCGACGCTTCAGGGATCATCGACCTGAAGGTTAATCAATCGCAGACAGACGGGGCCGGCTTTCTGGCTACGGCCGGGCCATACTTCTTCACCAGTTCCGGATTCAGTAATGGCTTTGCCTATGATCATGCAACCACAGGGAATGATCCTGCAGGATCATTCCCTGACGCTCAGGCCACCTTTGATTTTGGCTACACATGGAACTCCGGAACCGATCCCGTGGCAGGCGGCGAATATGACCTGTTCACCGTTGCGTTGCATGAAATCATTCATGCACTTGGCATTCTGAGCAACATTCAAAGCGACGGTACCAGTAGCTTAAGCAACAACAACCCCGGTCGATACACAGTGTTTGAGAGTCTTTTGGCTCGCGGGGACGGGACCCTTCTCTTCGGAGCCGGTGGAGACTTTGTCGGAACAACGACTGATCTCACCAGCGGAGACGTTTTCTTCACGGGAGCCAATGCAACCGCTGCGAATGGCGGAAACCCAGTGCCAGTTTATGCCCCTTCAACATTTGAATCCGGATCCAGCATAGCGCACTTCGATGACGGCGTAAATTCCACGATGACCCACTCAATCGCCGCTGGAACCCAGAATCGAACGTTGAGTGCAATCGACCTCGGGGCGTTGCAGGACATTGGCTGGACAACGCATTCAACAGTTCCCGAGCCAGGACAGTGTCTGGCCCTTGCTGCGGCAGGAGTCTTTGTTGCGTTCCACCTCCGTCGACGCCAATTAAGAGTTCACGGGTGAAAGGGTCAGGTCAACGACAGACAAATACGGATTCATTGTCCACCACAAGAGACCGATGCCGGCATCGTTCATGTCCGGTCACTGGCAGTCCTTGATTGACCGACGCACGACAATGACCTTCTCCCAATCGGCAAATGCTTTAATCGACGCGACAACCCTCCTTGCCGAGTGCAGAGAATCTCTGCTTGGGGAAGGTTGCACATCGTTTGCGGAAACACCGAACCACTGGGGCCTGTGAGCCGGCTGACTATCCAGCAGTACACATCAGTCTCCTCTCGGCGAAATCGGCAAGCCGTGACACTCGGCATCGCACTGACAACAGCGTATGCTTCGGACTGGTGAGTTCTGCAAATCCGCATCGAACTCCACGAGAAACCTGGCGAACTGACTATGCGTCAATCGTCATCACGTTTTCCCAAAGGATTGCTCTATGCGTTTCCTCGCTGCAATGCTGCTCGCATTTGTGCTGGCCCCCACCGCGCTCATGGCGACTGACACTGGTTTTCAGGACTTGTTCAACGGCAAAGACCTTTCCGGCTGGAACCAGCGGAACGGAACCGCCACATATCGCGTTGAGGACGGCTGCATCGTTGGAAAAACATCAGACGGCAGCCCGAATTCGTTTCTGTGCACGGATCAACTGTACGGGAACTTTGAATTGATGTTTGATGTCAAAGTGGATTCCCGACTGAACTCCGGCGTGCAGATTCGCTCTCAGAATGTGGGAGGTACCGCTGCGGGTCGAGTGAACGGGCCACAGGTTGAGATTTCTCTGGACGGCATGGCTGGCTATGTCTACGGCGAGGCGGCCGGTGGTTGGATGACACCCGACGCGGATCGTAAGCCGCATGAATTGTTTAAGGATGGCGAATGGAATCGCTACCACATCGTGGCCTGGAACAACACGATTCAGACGTGGATCAATGGCCGCCAGGTTTCGGATCTGACCCATGACGAAAAGTTTGAATCCCACC
>JAFMMM010000560.1 GCA_017859815.1 Planctomycetota bacterium
CATCGCCGAAGAATCCCGACGTTGACAACTTGCGGTCTGCCCAGAGTGATCACCACACGGGACGCTGCGGCGAAATGTGTCAGCACTGATGCAGTGAACGGAATCCGGGGATGACAAACTCAATACCCGGCAATCAATCCCCAGATCCGGCAATCAATCCCGCGAGGCAGGAATAAGAACGCTGGTCCGTTGAGAACGGCAGTCAAACTGCGCTGTTCAACTGCCGTCGATCTCAACTTCAGCGCTGACATCCACAACGGTTTACTCAGCGGGAGACGGCGTGCGAACTTTGCGCTGCCACTCTTCCGGCTTTTCCTGCATGTCGCTCTGATCGTCGTAATGCACTCGCAGGCGTTCCAACTCGGCTTTCATCTCTACGATTCGCTCGGCATATTCCGGATTCTCATACTCGTTGCTCAACTCATCCGGGTCTTCCTGCAGGTCGTAGAATTCCCACTCGTCGAACTCATAAAAGTGCATCAGCTTGTACCGTTCATTACGAACACCATTGTGACGTGGCACCATATGAACGCTGGGGTACTCGTAATAGTGATAGTAAATACTGTGACGCCAGTCGTCGGGCTGCTCACCCTTCAACAACGGCACCAGAGAGGCTCCCTGCATATCCTCGGGCTGCTTCGTTCCGGCCATCTCCAGAAACGTCTGCGCGTAATCCAGATTCTGCACGAGGTGTTCGTCCACGGAGCCGGACTTTGTCACACCCGGCCATTTGACGATCAACGGCATCTTTAACGACTCTTCGTACATCCAGCGTTTGTCGTACCAGCCGTGATCTCCAACGTAAAACCCCTGGTCGGAACTGTAAATCACTACGGTGTTATCACTTAACTTGAGATCTTCCAGTGTCTGCATCAACGTGCCCACACTCTCGTCAACGCCCTTGATGCATCGCAGGTAGTTCTTGGCATACCGCTGATACTTCCAGCGGACCAGCGCATCAGCCGTCAGGTTTGCGGCGTGGAAAGCTTCGTCACGAGGACCGTAAAAGGCGCGCCACGCCTGCAACTGCTGTGGAGTCATTCGCTTCATATTGGCCCAGGCAGATCGATCAATCCGGCCCTTGATCGACTGACCAGGAAACTCCGGTGTCAAATCAACAAACAGATCGAAATTCAGGTGCATGTGACGGTCAATCTCCAACTCCTGCAATCGTGCCGGGGGAGCGTTGTCGTGCCACTTGTCGAACAGTGTATTCGGTTCCGGCAACGTCATTTCGTCATACAGTTCCAGATGTCGCAGTGCCGGCATCCAGTTGCGGTGCGGAGCCTTGTGCTGCACCATCAGCATGAATGGTTTGCCATCCTCACGTCCTGTCTTCAGCCATTCCACCGCCAGATCGGTCACAATATCCGTGCAGTGGCCATTGATTTTTCGCTTTCCCTCCGGGGTGAGCATGTCCGGGTTGTAATACAGCCCCTGGCCAGGAAGCACCTTCCAGTCGTCAAACCCCTGAGGCTTCCCTTTGAGATGCGACTTTCCATAAATCGCGGTGGTGTATCCCGCCTTCTGCAACAGCTTGGGAAATGTTTGCTGGTTCCAGTCAAACGAGTTCCCATTGTTCATGAACCCATTCTTGTGGCTGTGCTTGCCGGTCTGGATGACAGCACGACTGGGACCACAAATCGAATTGGTACAAAAGCTGTTTCGAAATAACATTCCCTGTGAGGCAAGCTGATCAATGTTTGGCGTCGGATTGACTGATTTTAACCAGCCGTCGTAAGCACCAATGGCATGCGGAGCATGATCGTCCGAGAAGATGAACACGATGTTCGGACGGTCAGCGGCATTCAGCGGCACCGATGAGAGAACCATCGCCAACAAACACGCTGATATCAGACTCTTCAGCATCTGCACGATCACACCGTCACTTTCATCCAAAGAAAACTCTTCACGCACATCCATCAAACAGTTCGCCATGTGACAGCATTTACTGCTCGAAACAACGAATTCCAAATCCTAAAAACATCGCCCAGGGACTGCAAATGACGCCGGTGCGACGAGAAAAAGCAAATCAGCCGCAGTGACCACCAGTGGCAAATTTCTCGCTGAAGAAACGGTTCTCCAACGAACTTCACTTTTCAATGCAACAGTCCAAAATTCTGAGCGTGGAATCGCATGATCTGCTGTCCACTCGCCTCATAGATCTGCCGTGCACTATGCTCCGCACCGGGCACAATCAGACGCTCATGTTTGATGCCCAGCGAGTCCAGATGCTTCATCCACTCAAGGTTGTTCTGGTAATTGAACCCACGATCACCGACATGAACCAGAATCCTTAATGGCTCGCTAATGCTGCCACGGCGCAACTGCTCGCTGTAACGTCGAGCCAGATCCCACGTATTGTCCCCCCTGGCAAAAACCAGCTTCTCAGACTCGGCACCACCGCTCTCAGAAATCCGGAGTTCGGTTGCATGGCCGCCACCACCCGGGCTTGCACTGCAAAACAACTCCGGGTACCGAAACATCAGTCGCGCAGTCCCGCGGCCA
>JAFMMM010000172.1 GCA_017859815.1 Planctomycetota bacterium
AGAAGTGACTGATCAATCTGTGGCCATTCGTTGCGGGATCGGAGAGAGTTTGCTGATGCATGACAGAACGCGAAAGGGTGTATTGTGGTTCAAAGACTCACGAAATCATGATCCGGATGATCAGCCAGCCAACGATTACTCGCTCGTTACTATGCCGAGGTGGCTTGAAGTGATTCTCAATGGCAGAACGCTGCTGACTTTCATTGGGCGCGGTCAGGACTGCCCGCGCCCAATGTAAAAATTCCCTCGGATTACGGCGACGCTGGGTGCCCACTGCGAGGACTCGCCGGGGGTATCGTGGATGCACGTTGGGAGTGACCTTGAACCCACCTGCAGAGAGGTCGTTCTGTCTGCACGGGACTGGGAATGATTGACAAAACGGCACCGCCAGACTGCGTAATTCAGTCGATTGTCACATGACGTGGTGCCTCAGAAGCCTTTCAAGACCGAATTCTTCAGGCTGGATTGAGGTCCGGGAATCGTGGAAGTTCCGGGGCAGTTGGCGGACTTGTTTTCGATGGACGCTGCAGTTTTGAATTGCCGTATGCAGCAGCAACGTGGGCAGGGTACCGCACAAGTGCTGAATTTTGGGCGATCCCACAACGCCATTGATCTGAAGACCGATTCGCAGCACCTTAACGAAACAGAATCGTGGAAGGTGTCCATGTTCGGGACTGCCACAAACGGACAACCGCACATCCGGCTTGATTTGGACGGCCCGCTTACACGGTCGGTCATTGGGATGGTATCATCGATTCAGCTTGAAGGCAGCGTAACAGCCTCGGGCGAGTTTCTCGGGAGTTGCCATTGGTTCCGAGAATGCGTGTCTGTAAGTCGGACTCTGACTTCATTGTTTTAAAGAGCGAGATCAAATGCATATTCGAACAGGGATTTTCCGGCTTCTGGCGTTGTTGACACTGGTGACTTTAGGAGATTTTTCGGTGTGCTCGGCACAGCAGTTGCCGCGTGAAAACGTGATTGAGGATGCGGACAACGAAACGGGTTTTCGCATCAGCAGCGTTTTCCAGTCAGGAATGGTTCTGCAGCGAGACCGTCCAGTCCAGATCTGGGGTTGGGCGAAGCCGGGACAGACGGTGCAGGTGGATTTTGGAGACACTGTAGCGGAGACTCAGACAGTTACCGGGGGAAAATGGCGTGTCACGCTTCCGCCGATGCCCTTCAGCACCACGCCTCGCACGATGAAAGTCAGCAGCGGTGACACGACACGGACTTTGACAAATATCCTCGTTGGTGATGTCTGGGTCCTTGGCGGTCAGAGCAATATGGAGTTCGAGCTGAGCAAAGTTGAAAACGGTGCTTTGGAAATTGTCTCAGCGAATTTCCCATTGATCCGTGTGCTGACCGTTCCGTATGGGCAGGGACCTGAGGAGCGTGAGAATTTCCCACGGCTTCAGGAGTGGAGCAACTGGTTCGGGCGGCATTTTCGCAAGGGTTACTGGGATGAGTGCACTCCGGAAATTGCACGCGAATTATCCGCGATTGGATACGTCTTTGCACGGCGGCTGCATATGGCAAGTCAGGTGCCGATCGGTGTGGTTGACGCTTCGCGTGGTGGTACAACGGTTGAAGCATGGACACCGCTGAACGATCTGCGAAATCTGGAAAGTGAACCGACGCAGAGGCTGTTGGAGAAATTTGATCGAAAGGTTGAAGAATGGGATGCGGCGGAGGATCTGAAAAAACGAATTGCTGACCATGAGCGGTGGTTAGCGAATCAGAAGTCTCTGGGGAATGAGATACCGCCGGATCGTGTCGCACCTCCGGATGATTTGCGGCCGGGGCCAATTGGAGATCACAATTTTCCGGGCCACTGTTTTGCCGGCATGATTGCTCCCTTACGAGGACTTGCTGTCAAGGGTGTCATCTTTCATCAGGGGTACAACAACGCATTTGATGGGTCTCGTGGCGTGGCAATGTATCGCGACGTCTTTCCGGAAATGATCAGGACATGGCGATTGGCATTGGGTGATCCGAAGCTGCCCTTCTGTATTCTGTCGCTCTGCACGGACGGGTACCCGCAAACTCGGGATGATTACTGTGAGAAAATGTTCAACGCGGGGATTGGAATTCGTGAGGCTCAGTATCGAACTTTTCAGCAACTGGTGGAAGACGGCGATGAGTCGATTGGGTTTGTCAGCACTTACGATCTGCGGCGGCGATGGTACCATCCACAGTTGAAGATTCCTGCCGGCGAGCGTGCCGCGCGTTGGGCACTGGCGACACAATACGGGTATGAGAAGCAACTGGAATGGCGTCCTCCGGCCGTCATCGGCATGGAGTTGGCAGAGAACAAGATCGTTCTGAAATTCGACGCGGAGGTCGGGGACCCGGAAGAAGGAACGATAGAAGGCTTTGCTATTGCGGGTGAAGACCGCAGGTTTCATCCGGCTGACGTCGAATACGGAGTCCGCGGAACTGACAGTCGCGGACGCACCCAGTTTGATCGCCGCCAGTTGCGGTTGAGCAGCATCATGGTGCCGGCACCGTTACACTACCGTTATGCCTGGGGTCGGAATCCGCTCGCGAATCTCCAGAAAGTTGGCAACAGGGATGTCCCGGTTGCGACACAACGCAGCGACAAGTGGCGAATGGAAGAGGTGCCGCTGTCCGTTTTTGAAGACGGGGTTCCAGAGGAATTGACGCGCGGTGATCGCAATCGAATTATTCAGGAACTTCGTGCAATGGATCAGCAACGCAGGGAAGCCACTGCCCGGTTGGCAGGTCGGTCTGATCAAAAGCAGGATTGAAGGATTCGTTGTTTGAGGACCTGCCTGCGGTGCAGAGACAGCACGGGGAGACTGAGTTGGGGGCAAAAATGAAACGCTTGATGTTGGCTGTGTTTTCTTTTGGAGTGGTGTTGCAGTTCTCCACATCACTGCCTGCGGAATCGAAGAATATTCTTCTCATCTGTATTGATGATTTGCGGCCTGAACTGCGTTGTTACGGTGTGAACTACATTCATTCGCCCAACATTGATCGGCTTGCTGCTCGCGGCCGGCTGTTTGAGAGGCACTATGTTCAGGCCCCAACCTGCGGTGCATCTCGCTTTACGCTGCTCACCGGTCGCTACGGCGGTGCAGACAACGGTGCGTTATTTCAGCGGGCAACACAACTGCGAAGGAAACCGGAAGAGATCCCCCTGAGCATGCCAGGGTGGTTCCGCAAACACGGCTACACAACGGTGTCCGTGGGGAAAGTATCGCATCATCCAGGTGGGCGAGGTGGTCCGGATTGGAATGATGGTCAGCAGCTGGAGATGCCCGGGGCGTGGGACCGACATCTGTTGCCCGCCGGGCCGTGGCAACATCCTCGTGGCTGGATGCACGGTCTTGCGAATGGCGAGATTCGTGTTCGCGCAGAAGAGATGGATGTTTACCAGTCGCAGACGGGTGGCGATGAGATTTACCCGGATGGGATTTCCATAGCTGAGTCATTGAGGCAGATTGAGCAACTGGCTGGCGACGACAAGCCGTTTTTTCTGGCCGTTGGAATTCTGAGACCACATCTGCCGTTTGGTGCCCCTGCAACTTATCTGCAACACTACACGGAAGTTGATTTGCCGCCGATTCCGCATCCTGCAAAACCAGCGGGACAAACAACGTGGCACGGGTCAGGCGAATTCATGAAGTACAACCGCTGGGGGCGGAATCCGAATCAGGATGAGGAGTTCGCGGATGCCGTGCGGAGACATTACGCCGCCTGTGTCTCCTACGCGGACGCTCAAGTTGGGCGGCTCGTTGACGCCATCGCGTCAGCGGGGATCGACCAGCAGACCACAATCGTGGTGTGGGGTGATCATGGATGGCATCTTGGCGAACATGCGGTTTGGGGCAAGCACACATTGTTTGAGGAATCGCTGAGATCGCCACTGATTATTGCCGATCCTGCAGTCTCTGCCCCCGGAACACCCACAACGGCGATGGTGGAGACACTCGACGTATTTCCAACGTTGTGTGAGTTAGGCGGAATTGACTGTCCCGACTTTGTTCACGGTACGTCCCTGGTTCCCATTCTGAAATCTGCAGCTGCCGCCGGACACGATGCGATCGCGTACCGCAGGAATGCGAAAACGATTCGCAGTGAGACTCACCGCCTGATCCTGCATCAGAATGGACATGTCGAGTTGTACGATCATCGTACCTCGGAAGGCGAAGTCAGTAACGTCGCCGCTGACAACGAAGATTTGGTCGATGATTTATCGAGGCGGCTGGATCGAAGACTGGAATTACGGAACCGGTAATTGTTTGGTGACGGGAAATTTCGCTGGGTGCTTTAGAAATCATCCACAATTTCGCCAGTGCCACGGGTTCCCAGGGCTCGCCAGATTGAGAGGTCGATATTGTCGGACACTGCTCTCACAGAGCCGTCCATCAGAACAGCTTGTACGATTCCCGTGTGATAGCTGCGAGAAGTAATCACCGCATAACTGGGAATGCCATTGATTCCGTTCTTTCCTTCCTGCCACGAGTTGTAATCGCAGTCGTATACGACGCCACCGCTGGAGCATTCCACACGCGTGTTGGGTGTCATGGTGGTTGTGATCCCCTGATGGTGAACGCGTCCGTCAGGCCATTCGGTATGACCGGTGTTCTTAAACTGGGCGCCCGATGCCACTGCAGCCTCGGCTTCTGCCACGTTCCGAGGCGGTGTGAGTGACACGGGGCCGGCGTTTCTTCGATATGGCGTCCACGCCTTCACTTCCGCGGCCATCAGTGTGTTGCTGGTCCCGTCAGTAAACGCTGAAAACGTATGATTGCTGTTGGGATAGAAGGAGCCGTCTCCGCCCTGGTTTGTTCGTGGATCGAACACAAACCACGTGCCAAAATTGAATCCATAGGTTGTGGGGAAGAGGATCGGCCGCCCATTGCCCGGGTTTCGTGACTCGTCACTGCGTGGATCACTGGGGCATGAATATGCCGAGATCTTTAGTCCGCTGATTACCGGCTGGAAGTCCCAGCCAATGCTCAGGTCAACCTGTTGAAACAGATTTCCCTGATCCAGAAAAGGAAGCAGTCGGCCATGAAGCCCCCACGAACCATTGTTGCCTGTGGCGGAGAGCGAAAGATCGACACAGGCTGACGGCGGCAGTTTGCCACAAAGATCTGCGTAATTATGCAGCGCAAGGCCAAGTTGTTTGAGGTTATTGCGACACTGGGTTCGACGAGCAGCCTCGCGAGCCTGCTGCACTGCGGGAAGCAGTAATGCGACAAGAACTGCTATGATGGCAATCACCACCAGAAGTTCAATCAGGGTAAAGGCGTTGCGGTGTCGGCGAGCCGGCATGGTGTCGGTCCAAACTGTACGAACATGTGATCTCAGGTCGAAGATGCTAACCATGCGTCTCGCAACTTGAAATCGCTGGCCTGAATTGTGCCGTGGAAATTCCGGATTAGCGGGCTCGAAGTGGACGAGATGGCTTAAAGATCATCAGCGTACCAATCAACAGAGAAACACATGAGCAGAAGCTTTGATGTGGTCATCATTGGAGGGGGAGGCATCGGCTCATCCGCCGCGTGGCATCACGCGCGGACAGGGCAAAGAACACTTGTTCTGGAGCAGTTTTCTGAGGGGCATCGCTCGGGAAGTTCGCACGGTGAAACACGAGCCATCCGCAAGGCGTATTTTGAGCATCCAGACTATGTTCCGCTGCTGGAACGTGCTTACGAACTGTGGCGCGAACTCGAGGCTCTCACAGGTGAGAGCTTGTTTCAAAGATGCGGTCTGCTGCTCTCCGGACCTGAAGAAAGTGAAGTGATTCAGGGAGCACGTCTTTCCGCTGCCACACATCAGATTCCCCTGATGGACATGACTGCGGAGGCTCGCGTTCATTTTCCGTGTTTCCGCTTTCCGCAGGATCATTCCGTTGTCTTTGAACCGGAAGCAGGGTTCCTGCATGTCGAGCGCTGTGTTGACGCGCATTTGAGGGCCGCACGATCTGCCGGAGCCACAACACTGTTTGACCAGCGGGTTGTCTCATGGTCGGCGAGTGACCGTGGCGTCACTGTTTCCACTGAGTCTGAGCAATTCGAATGCGAGGTCTTGATACTGGCGGGAGGTGCCTGGAATTCCGGACTGCTGAAGTGTGAGATCCCGTTGCAAATCCTCAGGAAGACTCAGTTCTGGTACCCCATCAGCCAACTGCGGAATGCTTCGGCGACTCAGTCCGTCCCGGTCTTTCTGTTCCAGATGCCCGATGGTGTTTTCTATGGGTTTCCTTCGATTGACGGCTGCACGATGAAAATCGCGGAGCACTCGGGGGGGACAGAAGTGGAAACCCCGGAAGCACTCGATCGCAGCGTGAGTAATTCCGACTGCCAGCCGCTGAATTCCTTCGCACGTCGTGTCCTGCCTGTTTTGGGTTCCACGCCGAAACGCGGTTCTGTCTGCATGTACACGATGACCCCGGACCACCATTTCGTCATTGATCAGCACCCGGAACACAGCAACGTGCTGCTTGCCGCAGGTTTTTCCGGACACGGTTTTAAGTTTGCATCGGTGATCGGGGAGGTGCTCTGCGGCATGTCCACGGGGACAGACGCGGGACGCTCTGCCAGTTTCCTGAAGCTGCGAGGCAGGTTCTGAAAGGGCCACACCGCATCATGCGTTGGATCCTCGACAGAGATCGTCTCGCAATCAGGACTTGTCACTTCTCTGTGGGACTGGCGCCGTCGACGGAAGTGAGCAGGGATTCAGGCTGACGAGGTCCGGACCGCAACAGCCTGATTCTTCGTAGAGTTGATCTTTTGCATCCGCCTCGAGGACGACAAAGACCTCCCATTTGTGACCATCGGGATCAGTGATCCAGACTTTGTCCTGCACGGCATAACAGCAAGTTGTTCCCTCTTCGGTCACAGTCGAGATGCCCGCCGCCTCGAACCGTTCAATTGCAGCGTGGACCGCTGCGATTGTTTTGACCTGAATACCGAAATGCGCAGAGCCAGCGGTTCCGGACACGGGCTGATCAATCTGATTCAGCGTCAGATTCACCGATGGGTCCTGAGGCTCAAATTTTGCATAACGAGGCCGAGTTTTTGAGGGCGGTGTTCCGAGAAGCAATTCATAGAAAGCCGTTGATTTTGCAACGTCTTTCACATTGAGTGCGACGTGAATTCTGAATTCACCGGGAAACTGTGCGGCGGACTGCGATGTCATCTGGTTGGCTCCTTCCCTGACGTTAGATAATCGTGAATTGCTGTCTTAATCTCGTCCCGAACCCGCCGAAACATGACCAATTGTTCTTCTTCGGTTCCGGTGGCATCGGCGGGATCGTCGAATGGCCAGTGCAGGGAAACACCATCGCCGGGAAAAACAGGGCAGGCTTCCCGTGCGTTTCCGCAGACTGTCACGACCACGTCAAAGCTCTGTTTCTGGAATTCCTGCAGGGATTTGCTGCGGTAATCTGAGATGTCGATATCGAGTTCGGCCATTGCACGCATTGCCAGCGGATGGACGTAGCCGGAGGGCTTCGAACCGGCGGAACTGGAGCACCAGTTTTCACCGCCCAGAGTACTCCACAGAGCTTCTGCCATCTGTGAGCGACAGGAGTTTCCCGTGCAAAGTATCAAAACAGTTTTCATGATCTCTTCTTTGAAAGAATTCGTCGCCTGCCCGGTGACAGGTGCCATTACCTTAACGACCGGTTGACCAGAACGGCAAGGGCGGCGCCGAGGGGGGGAGCAGACAGGTAGATCCAGAGGTGCGTCAGATTTCCGGCCGCGAGTGCGGGAGCCAGCGAGCGTGCCGGATTCATGGAGGCACCGCAAATCGGACCGGCAAACATCGCTTCCAGTGCAACCATGCCACCGATCGCGATGCCGGCAAACATCTGCTTTTGTTCAGACCCTGATGTGACGCCGAGGATAAGAAACATCAGCATAAAGGTCAGGATGATTTCGAGGATAAACGACTGAAGTGGTTCTCCTGCCGGAAGAGTCCCGCCCAGCGAACTTTGATCAGGAAACAGGAAACGAAGCGTGTAGCTGGCCAACAAAGCACCAACACACTGGCTTCCGACGTAGGGCAGTACATCCCGTCCGGGAAAACGCCCTGCAAGGTAGAAACCAAGTGTGGCGGCAGGGTTGATATGTGCCCCTGAAACATCACCGATACTGTAGATCATTGCCATCACAATCAGGCCAAACGTGATGGCAATCCCCGGATGAGTGACAGCCCCGTTGGTCTGTTGGTTGATGACGATCGCTCCGGTACCGGCAAAAACCAGACAAAAGGTGCCAATTGACTCTGCGATCAGCCTCGCCGACATTTTTGTTACTCTGGCCAAAGAAGCAGAAAGAGGGGAAAACCTTTTGGCGCGAAGCTGAAGAAGGCGAGCCAGAGTTTGGTCCTCCATGCAACGCCCACGTTGGGATTCGAGCCGCGGAACTGGTTTTGCATGATCGAATGAGGGCAGAATGTGTCAAGAAAGACGGATGGTCTCTTAATTGATTCCTGGTGAATTGCCGGGCGTGGGATGTCTGTTGAGCGTTGATGCCACAAGTCTTCACCGCCAGACATCTGATTCCGGCCTGCGTTCCGTTGCGAGTTGCCGAGGAAAATGGAACAACCGTGATTTCAGCTCCTCTGTGACAGGTTCACGGACCACCGGTCACTGCAGTCAGCGATCACACCTGAACATGCTGTTAGGCATTGCGACCAGCAATTCCACCGCAGGCACGTGCCGTCCGCCTGCGTGTTCGCTTCTGCTGGGGGGACCTGCTTCCATGGTCTGAACCAACTCGGTCAGCGACCTCCCTGTTGCCAACACCGTTGTCCCCTCCTGCAACAGCTTCGCGATCTGCTCAGGCTGATGGCCAGGTCGGACCGTGATCAAAGTTTCCTCGAACCAAAAGCAGTTGTTCCATCACCAATGGTTCAGGGAATCGGGAGTACGTAACAGGGCCTTGTTCAACAGTCATATCAGTTGAAAGTTGCCGTGTCGTGGTTGCACAGGAAACAGGAATAGTCGCCAATGTGCTGAGCTTCTGATCGCGGATGCGGACTGAACGCCCAATTCGGAGCCTGATCAATGTTGGGTTCTCCATTCCGTTTCTTGTCGGCACAGGGAAGTGCGGTGCATTGAAGGGGACGTAAGCCAACCACGGAACACCGTCTCCGCTCCGACGTTCGATGAAGCTGATCGCAGCATCTGCAAACAGATCAGACGCGGAGACTCCTTCGTCATAAAGCGCGGAATTGTCGTTGTGCAGGTCGTGCTTCACGCGGGAGTAATGGCAGTGGTCAACTCACTTTCCGGACGCGTGTTCGATGAACTCATCAAATCCTCGATCGAGGCGGTGTGAACCTGCAGCAGACCGAATATTCCATTTTGCAAAACATCCTGTTGCACTGGAAATGGCGGAGAGTTTCAGCAGCGACGGAATGAGCAATTCTTCCTGAGAAAGCCCGAGCCCGTAATTTCCCATTATACCGGCATGTTGATCGGTGAGTCCGTGCTGTTGTGGTATTCTCTCCGTCAGTAAACAAGCACGTGAGACGGTGCAGGCAGAAGATGCCGTGGAAGCTGTGAAGCAGTTTGAGCAGCGACATCAGCAGCGAGGACCAGCACCGCGACCACTCGCATAAACTCAGTGAATCGATTCTTAATGCCGAGTTTTCCTGCTGACCTGGAAGCGGTTTCCTGCTTCGATGGGGGTGATTTCAATGAAGAAGTTGAACTGATGCGTTTCGCTGTCATTTCTGTTGTGCTGATGTTCGGGTTTGGGTCTTCAATATGCTGGGCGTCTCGTCCTCCAAATATCGTGCACATCATTGCCGATGACCTTGGCTGGAACGATGTTGGTTTTCATGGCAGCGATATTCGTACACCACAGATTGATGCATTTGCTACAAATTCGGTGATTCTCGATCGGTTCTACGTGACGCCGATTTGTTCGCCAACTCGCGCGGGACTGCTGACCGGACGCTATCCATTTCGGTTTGGAATCTGGAATGGAGTGATTTCCCCGACCAAGCGCCATGGTCTTCCTCCCGAGGAAATCACAACAGGAGAGATTCTGTCGGGCCTTGGATATCAACGACGAGCGTTGCTTGGAAAATGGCATTTGGGGCTGGCATCGACGATGTTCCATCCACTGCAGCACGGGTTCTCTGAATTCTACGGCCACTACAACGGGGCACTGGATTATTTCAGTCAACTGCGTTTTGGTGAGCGCGATTGGCACCGGAATTATTCGTCGAGCACGGATACCGGATATACGACGGAAATGGTCGCGTCCGAGGCTGTTCGTTTTATTGAACGTTCCGTTCCGGCACAGCCTTTCTTTCTGATGGTGGCCTTCAACGCACCGCATTCCCCCCTTCAGGCAAAAGCGGATGACCTGGAGGACTACGGATTTCGTGTGTCAGAACCACTGGCTCCCAATACCGATCGACGCCTGGCTCAACGGGAGAATGCGTTGGACTACGGCAACCGGGGCCGAGGAAACAGTATTCGGCAAACGTTTTCCGCAATGGTTTCTTCGCTCGACACTGCTGTGGGCCGCATACTCAATGCTCTTGAAGGACAGGGAATCGCTGACGATACAATCGTTGTTTTTCACAGCGATAACGGTGGAGTGCCGCAGCACGGAGGCAGTAACCTGCCACTGCGGGGGAACAAATTCACCAGCTACGAGGGCGGGGT
>JAFMMM010000173.1 GCA_017859815.1 Planctomycetota bacterium
CAGACCGGAGAGCGACAGACCAAACGTTCCGAGACTGCCGATTTGAACCATCCGTCGGCGTGAGAGCCGATCGCAAAACTGCTGACGGCTGCTGGGGGGGCTCATGATGTTCAGCATGGAGGCACCTTATTCCGGGGAAAACTCGGGATAAACAGTGGCTTGGCGGGCAGCTGTTGCAGCAGCTGTGGAATGATTTGGGTTACTTTTGGAGGTCGGCAGAAGCACCTCCGGCTGCTGAATGATAACTCATGGACGCTGACGAAAACATGTCAAACCGCTGGAGAAATCCGGTGAAGTTGTCGACCGGCTGATGTGCTGAGGGGCGGGATTTGTACCCAGCATCCCGGAATCACCTCGGCGCATGGGGCGGGAGGAGCTGGAAAATGGGCCCTGATCCCGACGGCGTGCTGGGCTGGAAAAAAGTTTTTTCGAGAAATTTCCCTGGCAGCCACGGAGAGAGATCTCGATCACATTGCCGCCCAAGAGGACCGCATCGCCACGCAGAATGCCAAATTGTTGGTTTCTTTTTGCAGGTTATCCAGAAGATCCGGTTTGTGCGGGTCTGTTGAGCCAGGGAGACAGTGTCACCGGGGCAACGGTTTTGGGGAGCTGCGTGGAGGCGGTCGGGTTGGTTTGCGGTTTCTGGCCCGCGGTTTCCAAATAAACTGTGGGAAACTGTCTGTTTACGGTAATGGGAGTCGGCGTTACCCACTGGACTTGTCGAGATAAACCGTTTACATTGCCAAAGTTACACCGCCGGGTTGAATTCTGGTCAGTAAGTGCTGACCAGGCTGGGTGGTGATGTCTCTTACCCCGGACAGTCAGTTTGTTGGTGGCGACAATTGTCAGCCGCTCTGGCGTTTTCCGTGATTTCGATTTGCAGTTGGGTTTGATGCCTGCTGGAACTCTGTCATCCCGCTCCTCGGGGCCGTCAGAGTGTTCCGCAGTGGTTACGGCTTCAACAAGCAGCAACTGGACGGTGTGAACTGCCCGGTTGTCAATCGTGTCGAATAAGCGACAGCGTTCCTGAGGCAGGCATCGATCGCCAGGCAAAAGTTTTTGCGACATCGCACCTGAGGGCCAGAACGTTTGGTGTCGAGTCAGGTTGCGGATCAACTTGAAGAATCGCGGGCTGCATGAAGTTCGCTGAATTTGGTTCTTCGAATTGCCCGGACTTGCTGCGTCACTGGCGTTTCTCTCCTCCCCTGGATGCACCCCCAGTTCCTGTCACACCGCTCACCCTGTGATCAGTGTGTCTGCAGCGACCATGGGAAGTGTCTTCCAGACCACTTCAACACCATGAATCGAAGACCGTGTTGACGCGGTCGACTCCGGCTCTGTCCGCATCGCTGGCCTGAGCCTCCCGGACTTCTGCAAATTGCGGTGGGACCACTCACGTGGCCGGGAAGAGATTGGTACTGGTGTGGTGCTGTTGCAAGACGATCACAGCGTTTTTTCGGTGTGATTGTGGCGTTCACAATTTTCGGCTTTGCAGCATTTGTTTGCGGCCGCAGTTTGTGACTCGAGCTTTGACCAACCCGACGAATTGCTGACCGCGAAACTGGAAGTGCTATGGTCGATCGTAATCTGCTGCGAGAATTTAACATTGACGAGGCGGAACTTGATGCGGTGATTGCCGCGTCGTTCCCGGAGTTTTCTGAAGAAGAAATTTACCACCAGGAGGCTCAGGCATACGACCTGAATGAAATCCTGACTGGCACGATTGTGCGGGTGGACAACGACGAGGTTGTCGTCGACATCGGTTACAAGAGTGAAGGTGTCGTCCAGCGGGACGAGTGGGAGGAGCACGAGGATGTTCCTGAAGTCGGCCAGCAGATCGAAGTTGAGCTTGAAGAGTTCGAGGATTCCATCGGACTGATCGTCCTTTCCAAGCGGAAAGCAGACCGTCGTCGCGAGTGGGAAAAGATCATCAGCACTCATGCCGAAGGCGACGTCGTCAAGGGCAGCGTCATCCGCAAGATCAAGGGTGGACTGCTGCTGAACATTGGCGTCAACGTCTTCCTGCCCGCCAGCCAGGTGGATATTCGTCGTCCGAACGACATTGCGGAATACATCGGTTCTGAGATCGAATGTATGATTCTGAAGATCGACGAGGCGCGTCGAAACATTGTTGTTTCTCGTCGTCGTCTGATCGAAGAAGAACGCGAGAAGATGAAGAAGAGTCTTCTCGAAACGCTCGAGGTGGGTCAGCTTCGTCAGGGAACCGTCAAGAACATTGCCGATTTCGGTGCGTTTGTTGATCTTGGTGGAATCGACGGTCTGCTGCACATCACTGACATGAGCTGGGGCCGTATCAGCCATCCGACAGAGATGGTGAAGATTGATGATGAGATCGAGGTCATGGTTCTCAACATCGACTACGAAAAGGAAAAGATTGCTCTGGGTCTGAAGCAGAAGACTGCCAGCCCATGGTCAGATATCAGCAGCAAGTACCCTGTTGGTTCCCGCGTGGAAGGCGAAGTTGTCAACGTGCTGTCGTACGGTGCCTTCGTCAAGCTGGAAGACGGAATTGAAGGTCTCGTGCACATCAGCGAGATGTCCTGGACTCGCCGAGTCAATCATCCCAGCGAGTTGGTTTCGATCGGCGATCGTGTCGAGGTGATGGTCCTGCTCATTCACGAAGACAAGCAGGAAATCTCTCTCGGCATGAAGCAGACCCAGCCGAATCCGTGGGACGAGGTGGCCGCACGTTACCCGGTTGGAACCGTGGTCAGCGGGACCGTCCGCAATCTCACCAACTACGGTGCATTTGTGGAGCTTCAGGAAGGCGTCGACGGCTTGCTGCACATCAGCGATATGTCGTGGACTCGCAAGGTTTCGCATGCCAACGAAATCCTGAAGAAGGGCGATCCGATCGAGTGTCAGATCCTGTCTGTCGACGAAGATCGTCGCCGAATTGCTCTGGGTCTGAAGCAGCTTGCGGAAGATCCATGGGAAACTCGAATTCCGGACAAGTACCAGCCGGGCAGCACTGTCAGTGGCAAGGTGACCAAAATCACCAACTTTGGTGTGTTCATTCAGCTTGAAGACGATCTGGAGGGGCTGCTGCATGTGTCCGAACTGGCCGATCACAAGGTTGAGCATCCTGAATCGATGGTCAGTGTTGGCGAAGATCTCGAAGTTCGCGTGCTCCGAGTAGACACCGCGGAACGCAAGATTGGTTTGAGTCGCAAGACCGAGATCGGCGAGTCTGAGCAGACCGAAGGCAGCGAAGTAGACGTCGCAGCATCGGCAGCAAGCCGCGCAACTCCGAAGGATCTGAAGGGGGGAACCGGTGAAGGGTCCGGTCCGCTGTTCAGTCTGGGCGGTGGCGATGAAGGCGGCGAAGCTGACGCGGTTGCTGAAACCGAGGCTTCTGAAACCGAGGCTCCTGCAGAGGAAGCCCCGGCGGAAGAAACTGCGACAGACGATTCTGCAGCTGACGAAACCGTGGAAGAATGAGATTTGGCAAACGCTGAATAAGAGAGAAAGGGACCGCTGGGGCGGTCCCTTTTTTTGTGTGATGTTCGGACGTGCTGCGGTGTGGCAGGACGAGAGTCCAGGGGGCTCAGTGGAGACTCGTAATGCAAACAGCGGTTGTGATTCTGCGAATTGTCTCAAAGCAGCGTGGTCGACCAGCCGGGGACGACTGTTTGGGAAGATTGCAGGCAGCGGCGATGAGTCCGTGGTGGGCGAGGGCGGTTTGCCTGCTGTGCAGCCTTGTCGTGTCGGGTCCGGCAGCTGCGGATGAGGGCCTTAAGGCAAGACCGCCTGTAGCGACCACTCGAGTGGACGCTGTCGTTCTTCGCGGTACGGAATTTCTGCGTGGTCGGCAGCTGGCGGGGCGAATTGTTGACGTCGTTGGGGATACGGTTCTGTTTCGACCGGGACGCGGGGGCAGAGAGGTGTTTCATCTGCGCGACGTGGAATCTCTGAGATTTGGGCGATCGGAAGCATGGGAACGTGGGCTGGTTCTGCTGGAAACGCGTCAATGGAATGAAGCAGCAGGACAGTTGCGTGACGCCCTGGGGCAGGAGGAGCGGGCGTGGGGAATTCGAGAGATCCGTGGGGCATTGTGTCGATCGCTCAATGCGCTCGGGAAATACGACGAGTGCCTGGCTGTTATCGAGCGGATTTTGGAATCGGATCCTGACAGCCGACATGTCCTGCAGCTACCGTTGGTGTGGGATCCTCAGGTTCCTGAAGGTGATCGAATGTCGATTGCGGATGCGGATCTGAACTCTGAATCGGCATTGCGGAGACTTGTGGCAGCGACGTCATTGTTACAGCGTGAAGAAAACTTTGACGCCTGTCGTGAAGAGTTGCGCAGTCTTTATCGTAATTCCCGGGGAACATTGCGGCTGGTTGCGGAGTTGCAGTTGTGGCGTTGTCATGGGTTGGGCGAAGCAACCGCGACGGTCTCCCAGGTGGATCGCTGGCAGGAGCGTAGCCGGGAACTGACTCGGGAACTGCGATCCGTTGCGTCCACCGTCATCGCTCAGGCTAACCTGCGACTGAATCGGCAGGATCTGGCCCTTGAGGGTTTTCTGTGGTGCAGTTTCGTTTCTCCGCCGGATCCGCGCACTGCTGCGGCCGCTCAACAACGGGCGAAGAATCTGATGGAGCAGACCGGCCGTGGCGAATTGAGCACTTTGATCAGCGAGCAGTCATCTGACGAGATCAGCAACACAACAGTGGACTCACACGATACGAAAAGTCCTTCACAGTAGTGGTTTTATTGACCGAGGGTGCATTCGCAGGGTAGATTACGGACAGGCAGGAAACGGCCGCAGGCATGATTCGATGGTGCTGGCTGCCGATTGCGTCGATGTATTGCAGAGGGTGCCGGAAGCTTGAAAAGGGTGCCGGAAGCTTGCAGAGGGTGTCGGAAGCGGTCGTTCATTGATTTCTGGGAGCAGAAAAATGCTGACAATCCGTGGAACAGGAAACGCTCGGGGCCGGAAATTCTGTGATGGCGGTGGTCGCAGAGATTTTCTGACGATTGGCGGCATGGCCCTGGGGGGCATCACCCTGGCTGATGCGCTGCACGGCGAAGAGGCTTCGGGACGCGGCAGCAGTCACAAGGCGATCATCAATATCTATCTCCCCGGCGGTCCCCCGCACCTCGATATGTGGGATCCCAAACCCGATGCTCCTGCGGAGATTCGCGGGGAATTTGCAGCGATCCCCACGAAAGTACCGGGAGTCTTTGTCAGCGAGTTGTTTCCGCGGATGGCGGAGCTGATGGACCGATTCGTGCTGGTTCGATCGCTGTCTGATTCAGATGGGGCACATGATGCCTACCAATGCATGACGGGTCGCCGCAAGAATTCCCGTCAACCGCCAGGTGGCTGGCCATCAGGGGGGGCGTGGGTGTCTCACATGGGTGGTCAGGTGTCATCAGCGATACCTCCCAACGTGGCGTTGATGTATCGCACGGGGAATCGCACGTGGGGAGAGGCCGGCGATGGGGGATTTCTGGGTGTCGCGCATGCTCCCTTTAATCTTGTTGGACGTGAGGCACGCAGTCGACCGGACAACATGATGCTCAATGGTGTCACTTTAGAGACGCTGCAGGATCGGACTCGACTTTTGAAGAGTCTTGATCGATTCCGCAAGGAGGCTGATCACCGCGGTCAGATGCAGAGTCTGGATGTGTACGCCGAGCAGGCCATGGGGATACTCACATCATCGCAGCTGGTGGACGCGCTCGATTTGTCCAAAGAGGATCCTCGCACTGTCGCACGTTATGGTTCCAGCAACGAGGCATTCCAGCGCGACGGTGCTCCGCCGATGGTCGAGAATTTCTGTATTGCTCGACGTCTGGTGGAAGCAGGAGCGCGTTTCGTCTCGCTGAATTTCAGCCGCTGGGACTGGCATGGTGGTGACGGCATGAATTTCCCCAAATGCCGGGAAGAATGTCCGCGGCTGGACCAGGGACTGGCAGCATTGGTGTCTGACCTGCACGAGCGAGGGCTCGACCGCGATGTTGCTGTCGTGGTTTGGGGGGAGTTTGGCCGCACGCCAAAAATTAATGCGATGAACAGTCGCGATCACTGGCCGCGTGCAAACACGGCGGTGATGTTTGGCGGCGGAATGCAAACTGGGCAGGTCATTGGCGAAACGAATCGATATGGCGAGGAGCCACAGCTGCGGCCCGTCACGTTCCAGGAGATTTTTGCAACGCTGTACCACTGCGCTGGAATCGACTCCTCCAACACCCGTGTCTTCGACCAGGCGGGTGTCCCGCAATACCTCGTGGATCCGGGCAATCTGCCGCTGCGAGAGCTTGTTTAAGATCTGACGGAAGCCACATCGAACTCGATGCATGATGGGTTGCCGTTTGGTTGCCGCTGGCACATGGCTGGGGCATGACTACAGCAGGTTTTCTCGCACCGGGATCAGAGCTGCGATTCCTCTGGCGATGGGTTGTCGTGCAGAGTCTTCCTGTCCGCATTTCCTGCGTGTGACCGTTTCCCCGCGTGTGCACAACGGCGATCCCTTATTGAATGCGATGCAAACTGGTTGCCGTTCGAAGGGCTGAAGAGCGTTCGTGTTGACAGCACCGTTTTCCGGCCGGAAATGCGTGGTCTGAGGATCTGCCAGTGAGCCACAGATTTTGGTGCAGCCGGTTGACTTGGATGGGCCGGGGGAATTTCCGCAACGTTGACGTTACCGACGTTCAGCATTCCTGCCTGGCATGTTTTGTTCACTCGTGAAGGTCGTTGGTATGCCGCGGCGGATGGGGGCTTTGCAATTGTGGGGCTTTCGATTCCCTAACGTGTTTTTGCGGCGACTTCGGCTGGCGTTTTCAGGTCACTGGGTGCACCGGATACAATTCATTCCAGTGTTTGTGGAGTCACAGCCTCGGGTTCAAGTGTTGTAATCGTTATAGTCCTGTCAGGCAGCAAGAGGCTCAGTTTGGTGGCAGGCAAGCGTCGACTAGTTACTCGGTCGACACTGGCTTGGCGGAAGTGACTGCAGCCAGCCACAGATGGCGGATGGCCCCGGTGGTTGGATTGTGAATCCTGCGTGTGGATTTTGCGTGTGGATTTTGGTGGCTCTGTATTCGGTTTGAATCAGCGGTTGGAGTGAGCTCGCTGCCAGGCTGCTCAATGCAGCGGCAATTCAACTGGAACGTGTGCTGTGCTGGAACGTGTGCTGTGCTGGAACGTGTGCTGTACAGGAACGTGTGCTGTACAGGAACGTGGTTGAAACTGGGGGGGATGTGCTGACGACATGGAATCGCGTTCGGAGCTGACCCGGTGAACGCAGCCGGATGTTTCGGGTGGTGCTGAGTTTCGAGAATCATCTGGAGCAGGGTTGTGGTGGCCGAAGCCAGAGTGGCAGAGTGTTGCAGAGCGGTTTGACTGACAGCGAGTCGTTCAGCTGGAACTCGCCCCCGTGTTCCTTGAGGGCGTTACGGGATTGGCGGTGATTTGGAAGAGTCGCGGCAACTGAGCTCGCCGAAGTTTTCTTGAGAAATGGCACCGGACTCTGCAGGAGTGTGGCCGCAGAGAGTGTGATGTATGGAAGACGAGCAGGACAGACCGAAGTCGGAGAAGCGTCGCGGTGAGCGTGTGAAACGCGTGCGTGTGCGCCGCCGTGTGGTTCCTGAAGAGCAGCCGGCGACCCGTTCAGAGCGGCTGCGGCTCCCCGAGCTGAGCAGGTTTCTGCGAATCTCATCATTGCGTGATCTGTCTTTCTTCAAGAACGTCAGGCTGGAATCTGTATTTGCGTGGGCTGCACTGGTGACGGGCTCCGCATCGTTATCGATTGCTCCGTGGTTTCTGGGTGGAGTGATTCCGCATGCTCGAATGGTGCTGATATGCGGCAGCGTTCTGGCCGCTGTGTTTGCAGTGATGCGGTTTATCTGCTGCCGCCAGCTTCCGTCCCGGATGCCTCCGCAGTGCATAGCGTTGCTGGGCTTGATTCTGATTGTGGGTTATCAGTTGTTGCCCTTGTGGGGGCATCCTGCCACCTATATGTCGCACGCAACAAACGCAGACCTGGCCGTTGAGTTGCCGGCCGTGGCGGCTGCAGAAGGTCGAAAGTTTCCGACGACCACGATGCCAGCCGAGACGACTCAGGCATTGTCGCAGCTGCTGTCCATCACGTTGTTGAGTCTGGTGTTTGTGGAGACCGTTTCCACACCGCGGCGTGCCGTGGGAGCGTCAATGCCGTTGTGTTTGAGTGGGATGACAATGTCTCTGATGGCGCTTGGGCAGCGTGTTGAGAGTACTGCTGTGTTGTTTCGGAACGATCTGAAGATCAGTGATTCGCCTCCCTTTGGCTGTTTCGTGAATCCCAACAATGCAGCTGGATGGTTGATCGTGTGTTTATCAGCGTCCTTGTTTGTGACGGGGATCTTCCTTGGACGCACTCCTGAAACGGACCTTAGTCGCAGCAGGTCACGAAGCCGAGGAGTTCAGTTACGTTCGTGGTTGATCTCTTTGATGAAATTTGCTGGCGGACTGAATGCTTTCCAGATTGGAGCGGGGTTGTTGGCCGTATTGCTGCTGGCGGCGATCGCCGGCACATTGTCTCGTGGCGGCATCGTTGCGGGACTGGTTTGCATCTCAGTGTTTTTTGGGTATGGCGTCCAGATTGGTGGCAGAAGTTTTTCACTTCTCGGGTTGTTGATCGTGCTGTTTTTGGGCGGCATGTTGCTGCTGTTTTTACAGCTGGACACGTTGGTGATCTCGGAATTGCAGACTCTGAAGGACCCGGTCTCTGCGACAACAATTCGATTGTTGCACTGGTGGGATATGTTGCCGGAGGTGCTGGATTTTCCGTTCTTTGGCAGTGGAGCCGGAGCATATCGTTACAGCAATTTGCCTTATGCAAATCACTATACGGTACAGTGGTTTGGCCATGCCGATAATCAGTTTCTTGAAATCCTTGTTGAAGTCGGGCTGGTGGGTTTTTTGCTCACGGCGTTTGCGATTTATCGCACTTTGCGAAGCAGCGCTCGCTTACTGACAGCGATTGAATTGACCGGGTACGACGCTCGCCGTCATCTGGCGGATCGAATTGTTGGTCCGGTTGTCGGATTGATTCTCTCGCTACTGCTGCAGAACTTTTTTGATTTTAGTTTTTCAATACCGGCGGTGATTTCGGCTGCATTGATGCTGGCGATGTTACAGGAACGAGTGCTGGAGAATGTTGACAACTCCGGGAGCCGCTCCTCTGCAACGTCCGTCGCGGGGCACCGGGAGGGGTTATCAGGCCGGCTGCGATTCCTGCCACTGTGCGTCTGGGTGGTTTTGATTCCGGCGACGTTGTTGTCCGTCTCGCCGGTTTGGCGTGCGGTGCAGGTTTATCCCGTGTGGGCTGAGGCAAGACGGGTCAATACGTCTCCACGAATTGATACTCGATTGCTGGACGAACGAGGCGATCAGTTATTGAGTGAACTGAATGCGGCTGTCGGGATTTACCCGGAAGGGGAGTTGCTGCGGCGGGCTCGAGTGATGTTCCTGCAGGCGCTGGCAACTTACTCAATTGTGCAGGATTCCCTGCAGGCACTGCCGCTGAACAAGTTGGATCTTCGGATTTTGGATCAGCGGGAACGCGAACGATTTGCGATGTATTCCATCAGGCCAATGGCGTACCGATTTCTGTCGCCCGAGAACGCTGATATTTCGGGTTCTGTGCGTGGTATTGTGGACCGCTCGCTAAAGAAGTATCCGTGGCAGAAGGCATATTTCGAGGAGTTGCAGCAGAATGCGTTTGCGCGAGGCTTGTCGGTCGACTTGTTTGCGGCGCTGCAATTTGAGAGTTCGGTAAAGCTGGATCAACAGGTTCTTGCCAATCTGCGTTTCTGTGAACCGGCGGCAGCTCAGCATTTGTCTTATGCGGGGCAAGTGCTGGTGCTGGGGGGAAGAATCGAGACGGGGCTTCAGTTTTGGAAGGAATCTCTGAAGTACTCGGAAGAATTTCGTTCTCCAATCCTGCATGCTGCGGCCGCGGAGTTTGGTGCAGACGCTGCGCTTGAGCGTTTTCTCCCGAGTGAATTTGAACCCTGCGCCATCGCTGCCGTGAAGGCACCTGCCGGTTCGCTGCGGGACCGCATGCTGCAGTTTTCCGATCAGCTTTGGGAGCGGGGAGGATTTGAGCTTCAGGATAAAACCATTGTCCTTCGCAGCGAAGTACTGTCGTTGTTGGGACGGCACAATGAGTCCCTCAAACTGTTGCGTGAAACGCTCGGGACTGCTCCTGAAAAAACAGAAATTCGCAAACAGCTTGCGGAATTATTGGAGCGAGTGGGGAGGAATGAAGCGGCCTACGAGGAGTGGGAGCAGATCCGGGAGCTTGATCCCACCTTCCCGGGTATTGAAGAGTCTCTTGAGAGACTGCTTCGAAAGCCGCCGGACGATTATGGGCGGACAGGGTGACAGGATTCCATTCTCAGAGATGGGTTTGGGTGATCTGCGCAAACTCATCCGCCGGTTCAGGTTCGGTCCGGGGGGCTGTATCGACTCCTTAATTTGCAGGTGTCCAGGGGAAATGGGGGGGGCGTACGCAGCGGACGGATGTCGGAATTCGGATTTCTCGCGCACTTTGACCGAGCTGTTGGATTGGTGACTGCTGGTCGGTTACTCTCTGTTGGGCTTGAGTTGTAAAGGGAAAACCTGGGGTAATTGAGCTTTGTTCGATTGTC
>JAFMMM010000174.1 GCA_017859815.1 Planctomycetota bacterium
AACGGGTTGCGACTCCGCGCGGTGGACGTTCCATGGACTGGGCTGTTTATCCCTATGCGGATTCGGATCACAAGGACTGGAAAACAGCAGGCTGGGCTGTGGATCGGCTTGATCAAAAGCCCGGCCAGCCGTTCTTCATGGCGGTGGGTTTTGCTTTGCCTCACGTTCCGCTTTACGCAACGCAAAAGTGGTTTGATCTTTATCCGGAGGATGAAGTGATCCTGCCGCCGATGGTTCCTGACGATCGAAACGACACACCGCGATTCAGCTGGTACCTGCACTGGAAACTGCCGGAGCCACGTCAGAAATTTCTGTTGCAGCAGGATGAGCAAGTCAGGATTGTGCAGGCTTATCTGGCCAGTGTCAGTTTTGTGGACAGTCAGGTGGGCCGTGTCCTTGATGCACTGGATCGGAACGGACTCGCGGATGAGACCATCGTTGTACTCTGGTCTGACCACGGCTATCACCTGGGGGAAAAGCAAATCACAGGAAAGAACACACTGTGGGACCGTTCGGCGAGGGTGCCGCTGATCTTTGCTGGACCCGGTGTCAGGGAGAAACAGCAGTCCGGTCGGCCGGCAGAGTTGCTGGATCTGTATCCGACACTCTGTGAGTTGTGCGGTTTGGACGTGCCGGGTCACCTGGAAGGCCAAAGCCTTCTACCACAGTTACTTGATGCGAATGCGCCAAGAAATCGCCCGGCAATCACGACCGACAATCACGACAACCATGGCCTGCGTACGGAACGATGGCGATACATTCGTTATGCGGATGGTTCTGAGGAACTCTACGACATGGTGAAGGATCCCTATGAATTCACCAATCTGGCTGACGATGCGCGGTACGCTGACCAGAAAATGGCCTTGCGAAAACAGCTGCCCCGGATCAACAGGAAACCTGTCGCAGGCAGCGCGAACAGGATCCTCACGTATCAGAATGGAGTTGCCAATTGGGAGGGACAGGACATCGACCCTGCTGACCCCATTCCCGATTAGTGGCGTTGGTTGCTTTGACGGTTCGCCGGGCAGACATGGAAGTCAATGTCGAACGAGCCGCCGTTTCATGAACTGCAACGCCCGAGCAAGTTTTGCGGCCTGTCAGGTTGTAGGATGCACTCCGCTGCGGTATCACCCGGCAATTCAATGCGAGCGAAGCGTTCTGAACAGAGGATGCTCCTGCTGACTGCCAACCATCGGGAACCAATTTTTCAATAAGACGCAGCGTGGTAAGTATCGAGGTGGCAGCGTGAACTGTGACAGTGTGCTGTGGCAGCGTGAACTGTGACAGTGTGCTGCGACAGGGGCAGGCACTTGTCCCGGCGAACTCGGGCTTTGCCGAGTCCGGTAACGCAACTGCTGAATTGGAATGACTGATTCCGATGAGGGTTGCGGATTGTGGAAGGAAACTGCTGAATGACTCGAAGATTCCCAATTGATCGATGGCACTGGCCGCTGGTTCAGATTGCTGTCGTGTTCCTGTCCGGATGTGGAGCCGAAGATTCGTCTGACAAGCCGTTTACTCTGCGGATGGCTCATGTTTACGAGGTCGCTGCTCCGACTCATGCGTACGGGGCAAAGCACCTCTCCGCACGGCTGCGTGAGAAAACAGAAGACCTTGAGGTGAGGGTTTATCCGGCAGCACAATTGGGGAGTGAATCTGAGCTGCTGGAACAGCTTGTGGCCGGCGAACTGGATCTGGCGATCACGGGGCCGTCATTTCTTGCCATGTGGCATCCACCGGTTGGTGTGCTGGATGCGGCTTTTGCGTCACGCGACCTCGACCACATGTTGGAAATTGCCAACAGCGCGGAGCTGGCTCCTGAGTGGGATGAACTTCGCAGGAAGTATGATGTGCGAATTCTGGATACATGGGCGTACGGATCACGGCACATCACATCAAACGTACCTATTCGTCATCCGGACGATCTGGAGAGCTTTCGACTGCGCTCTCCCGCTGCGCGAATCTTTCAGGAATCGGCGAAAGCACTGGGGTCAAGTCCGATGCCGATTGCATTTAGCGAAGTTTATCTCGCGCTGCAGCAGGGAATTGCTGACGGTCAGGAAAATCCTGTACCGGTGATCAAGTCGATGGGATTCCAGGAGGTTCAGAAGTGTTTGAATCTCACCGGTCACATTCAGTCGTCGTTGCAGATCCTGGTCAATGAACGCACATGGCAGCGTCTGACCCCTGCACAGCAGCAGGCGCTGCGTGAGACGATTCAGGAACTGGGTAAAGAAGTCTACGACGGATTGATCAGAGACGAGAAGAAGCTGGTTGAAGAGTGGCGTGGGAACGGAACCATTGAGATTATTGAGGATGTCGACGTCGAAGCCTTTCGCGAGCGTTGCCGAGATTACTTTTCCGAGGGCTTCGATTTCAGTGACGTCTACAACCGGATCACTGCAGAACCGTCACAAGAGGATGTTCAATGAACACCGAAAATGATACGGGGCCGGCGAATTCAACAGCAGACGGGCTGGACCCTGATTCCGGACCGCTCGCGGGAGATGCCACGCAGTCTTCCAGTGCGGATGCACTTCCTCTGGCGGGCCTGGTTCGCTGGATGGTTCGTGGTGAAACGATCATCGCGTGCCTGTTTCTGCTGGTCATTCTGTCAACGATGGCCGCACAGGTCATTGCTCGCTACGTCTTTGGTTCTCCATTTGAATGGAGTGAAGAAGCCGCCCGACTCGCGCTGATCTGGATGACCTTCATCTCAGCAGCATTCGTGATGGCCGACAGGCGACACATCACGGTCGATGTGATTTCATCTCGAGTTGGCGACAGGGGAAAACTCCTGATCGAGTGCGTGAGCTATGTCGTCGTCGCAGGTTCCTGCCTGCTGCTGCTGATCGGTGGCATCAATTTTGTCTGGTACGTCGGTAAGGTGGAATCGCCGGCCTTGGGGGTGCCAAGAAGTTGGTGGTACGGGGCAGGAATGGCGGGGCTGTTGCTGATGGCCATGCATTCCCTCGTGAATCTCCTGCAGGTCTGGATGACAGGGAAGCCCATCCCGCGTGAAGATCAGGGCAACGACGACGCTTTTCAACTGGAGATGGAGCAGAGCGAATGATTCTGGGTGTGCTGGTCATTGCCATGCTGATGTTGTTGTTTCTGCGGGTGCCGGTCGCCATCAGTATGCTGTTGCCCTGCCTTGTCTACGTCGCCTGGTCCCCCGACATCACGCTGGGGGTCGCGTTGCAGCAGACAGTGGGATCAGTTGATTCCTTTCCGCTTCTGGCCGTCCCGCTGTTTATCATGACCGGCTATCTGTGTAACGCTGGCGGGCTGGCTGACCGACTGTTTCGGATGCTGTTGACTCTGTTCAAAAAGATCCCCGGCAACCTTGGCTTTGTGAACGTCTTCAGCAGCCTGATGTTTTCGTGGATGAGCGGTGCCGCAATTGCTGATGCAGCCGGACTCGGTTCCGTCCTGGTACCGGCGATGAGGAAACGTGGCTATGACGAAAAGTTTGCGATCGGCCTGACAGCATCATCATCACTCATCGGGCCGATCATGCCGCCAAGCATTCCTGCGATTGTTTACGCGGTTTCGGCCGGAGTTTCGGTTGGAGCCCTGTTCTTTGCGGGAGTGCTGCCGGCACTGATTTTGACAATGATTCTTTGCGTTTTCGTTTATCGCGATGCCCGGAAGAACCCATTGCGTGAAGAGGCGAATGCCCGGCAGATCTCTGTATCGCAGGCGGTCACATCTGCACTGCCAGTGCTGTTAACGCCCGTCATCATTCTCGGCGGAATACTTGGTGGGGTGTTCACTCCAACCGAAGCCGCCGCGGCAGCAGTGATGTGGGTACTTGTCCTGAGTGTCTGCTACCAGTCGCTTTCGTTCAGAGCCTTCGGTGAAGTCCTGATCAGGACGGCGACAACCACCGGTTCCATCATGCTGATTGTTGTGGCTGCCGGTCTGTTTGGCTGGGTCATCGCGTATGAACAGGGTCCTCAGGCAGTCACTGCTGCGATGCTGCAGTTCACGGACAATGCGGTTGTGTTTCTGTTGCTGATCAATCTGGTCCTGCTGATTACTGGAATGATCCTGGAACCTGTCGCCGGACTGCTGATCACAGTCCCCGTCCTGCTCCCTGCCGCGATTGAATTTGGAATCGATCCGCTGCATCTGGGAATCGTGATGATTCTCAATCTGGTACTGGGACTGTTGACGCCCCCGGTCGGACTTGTGCTTTATGTCCTGAGCAGTGTGACCGGAAGCTCTGTGCAGACGGTCACACGCGGAACAATCCCATTTCTGATTCCGTTACTGATCACATTACTTCTGATCACATTCATTCCGGCATTCAGCCTGTGGTTACCAGGGCTGATGGTGAAATAGTGAACGTGAGTTACGAAACAATCTGCGGAAGTCCCAAAGAAACAAGTTTGCCGGAAGAAAACGATGCTCACCAGTTCTGAAATTGAACAATACCAGCGAGACGGATTCGTGACCCCCGACTTTCGTCTGGACGAAACAACCCTGGAAGACATTCGTGAATCGCACGCTCGTTTAGTCAGTCGTCATCCTGTATTCAGTGACTATTGCTCGGCGCTGCTGGCATACGACACCTGGTTTCTGACCGTCGCGCGACGACCTGATATTCTGGATATGGTGGAACAGGTCATCGGCAGCGACTTCGCATTATGGAATTCCAGCTTCTTCGCCAAACCTGCGAAAGTCGGCACACGAACCCCGTGGCATCAGGATGGGGAATACTGGCCAATCGAACCGCTGGCCACCTGCACGGTGTGGATTGCGCTGGATGCATCGACGACTGAAAATGGTTGCCTGCGAGTGATTCCTGGATCACACAAATCCCGGCAACTGGCCAAACACAACCGCAGTGATGCGGCGAACATTGCCCTGAATCTTGAACTGGACGCAGCCGAATTTGACGAATCGGATGCTGTCGATATCGTGCTGCAGCCTGGCGAGATTTCGATCCACGACGTGTATCTCTACCACGGATCCGAACCGAACCTGTCTGACCATTCTCGTCGAGGCATGACCCTCAGGTATATGCCGACGTCATCAGTTTATCGCCACGGCAACGAAACACGTTTTGAACGTGAGGGGCGTTTGGACATGTCAAACCGAACTCTCTACCTGATGCGGGGCGTTGACCTGTCCGGCCAAAATGACTTTCGCGTGCGATACTGATGGTTCTGATCCTCCAGTGATCGGCCGAGTCGGTTTGTGGCGTCGCCGCGACGGTCCGCACAATCGCGCACGAAGCGGGAGCACGAAGAACGCATTTTGATGATCCGACTGTCGTTTGCTCAGGGTTGCGTACGGATACGCCGCGGCGACAGGTACGACCTGGGCGCAGACCACCGGGCCCGTCTGCGCCTCCTGCAACTGGGCACCCCGTGAGTTGGCAGGAACAGACAGATCTCTTGACGAAGCTGCTTCGCAAGTGAACTCACGGCCACCGCATCATTGGTTGAGTCATGATTTGGCTGTGTGATCATCCGGCGTGAAAGAAACCGCCGCGCATGAAGGCCTGTTGGTCACCTGAACCGGCTCATGCCTATTCAGTATCCGCAGCGTTGTCCGAGTTGGGCAGGACCCAGTCAGGTCGCGGGAAGTGACATGTGTAACCGTTTGGGTAGCGTTGCAGGTAATCCTGATGATCCGGTTCGGCTTCCCAAAAATCGCTTGCGGCGGTGACTTCGGTCACAACCTTTCCGGGCCACTTTCCGGATGCTTCCACGTCGGCAATTGTCTTCACCGCGACGTTCTTTTGTTCGTCACTGGTGTAGAAGATTGCTGACCGATAAGACGTGCCTCGATCGTTTCCCTGCCGATTCAGGGTTGTCGGGTCATGAATTTGGAAGAAGACCTCCAACAGCTTGCGATAGGTTGTTTCTGACGGGTCGAAGATGATCTCAATTGCTTCTGCGTGAGTTCCGTGATTTCTGTAAGTGGCATTCCGGACGTCGCCGCCCGTGTAACCCACACGTGTGTCGATGACCCCGGGCAGATTTCGAATCAATTCCTGCATTCCCCAGAAGCATCCGCCGGCAAGCACTGCCACTTCTGTTGTCGCTGCATCTGTATTCACTGCTTCATCTCCTTGCCTGGTAGCATCTGTGGAAGAGTCGGTATCGTTTGGAAAAAATGCCGCCGCGTAATCGTCGTAGCCTTCGGTCTTCAGGTTTTCCGCAGGCACGAATCGCAGGGCGGCCGAATTGATGCAGTACCGCAGACCAGTTGGTTCCGGCCCATCATGAAAGACATGGCCCAGGTGCGAGTCTCCAAGTTTGGAACGGACTTCAGTTCGTGTCCAGAACAGTGTGCGATCCGTTTTTTGGATGACATGGCCGCCGTCGACGACCCGCACGAACGACGGCCATCCGGTACCCGAGTCGAACTTATCTTTCGAACTGAATAACGGTTCGCCCGAAACAACGTCGACATACAGCCCTTCCTGCTTGTTGTTCCAGTACTCATTTTCGAATGGCGGTTCTGTTCCCTCGTTCTGAGTGACATCGAACTGCATTGGAGTCAGACGTTGCCGCAGTTCGGATTCACTGAGTTTTTGGAATTTGGCCCAATTGGTGTTTGTGGCGATCGATACCACCGGTTGATTCCCTGACGGACGCAGGACGTTCCTGGATTGCCGCCGGCTGAAGGCGACGACTGCCACCCCAACCACGATCAGAGCCGTAACGATCATGAAAAGTTGAGGGCTGCGATTCATGTTGAGTACCTCGTTTGGTGTTGCCGGACGTCGCGTTGATCAACGATTTGTTTCTGGAGTCCCGCCGTGCCTCGGTTGTAGAGCGGATGCCTCGGTGTTTCCAGCGATTGCCCCGCGCCCGGACGAATCACCTGCCGACGTTGATTGCGAAGACAGGAACCGGGCGGTTTGAGTGTGCTCAGCAGTGAGTGCCTATTCTACCCCGAAAGGCTCGCAGAACAGCCCGTAGTTCGTGCAATTTCGAGAGCTCCTGAGATCAACTGCTTTCCGGCAAGGGGCCTGCAGGGGCGAAAAACTCAGCCGAACCCGCAACGCTGGAAAACGATCCGCTCTGCCGAACCCGAGTCCTCGCATTTCGCCCGCGTGATTTCATCGATCGGCACCGGACAAATCCGGGTTTTCGACAGCGAATATGCCATTTCTGCCCCAGCCCCGTGTCCACCCTGTTGGCCCCCAGCTGCGGCCTTTTGAATGAGCGGCAGCAACAGCTCATTAAGTTCCAGAACGCAGGATGGAGGTCTTGCTGACCGAATTGGGAAAGATGCGATTTCTGGTTAACGACGACCATTACCGCCTGCGTGCCGTGAATCCCTGTGGATCTCTGTTGCTGTCTGCTGATTGGCAAAGAGCTTTGCGATCGGTTGGTTTTTTTGCCCACACGGCCACTATGATTCATGAGGTGGAGAGCCTCGAACTGTTGTCGTTTGCAGCCTTCAGGAGGTTTTTCATCCGAGAAAATGGGGGCAGTCCTTCAAGCAGACAGGCACGTTCAGAGAGTCAATGCGAATGCAAAAATGTTGGACCGTCGTGATCGCCTCAGTCTTCATTGCAACGCTCTGTACGAGTGTTGTGATCGCGGAAGCTCCGCCCTTTACGGACTACTGTCAGCGACTGCAGCAGCAGATTCAGGGGAGGAAGCACGGATTCCTCGCCGGTAACGTCTCCTACTACGTTGGTGGGTTTCATGCGAGCTGGGAACTGAGAGACAATGAGACACTCGGGCTGACCCATCCATTCCATCATGACCTGCGCAGCCGCGGGGTCGGCCTGGCTCAGAGTGGCGGAACTGGGGCGGACGATACTGGTCGCGGCAACGACTTCTCCGGGTGGGAGTTCTACAAGGACACACGAGTGCTCTTTGGCAGCGTTGTCATGGGTGAAACGGTGCATCGGCACCCGATTCCTGCGAGGATGTTCTGGCGACCGGATCGCATGATTTGCGAGTACGAGGTCCATGGCATCCAATTGAGGGAAGAGAAGTTCATTGCTGCGAACGACGTCGCGTGTTCCGTAGTGACATCTTCGCAGCCTGTCACTCTGCGTTTTGATGGCCAGAGTTTCCTGGGGCGGCACAGTGTGACCAGTACGTCCACGATTGAATACGACACAGAGTTCAACGCGATACGCATCGTCGAAGGGGGGACGACGAAGTGCCGGCCCGAAACCGACCGGTCCGAACACATCGGACCGATCATGTATCAAGGCATGAGCACCGTCCTTGCCGCGTCGCGAGATTTCTCACAGAGTCACGAATTTCAGCAGGGGCAGCATGGCGAATGGCAATACGAGTTTGACGTTCCTTGTGACACCGACGGTATCGTGCTGGTATGGGCGATGCACGATGACGCCAGGCAGGCACTCGAAAATTCAGCCTCCGTACTCAGTGATCCACAGGGGATGATGCTCGCGAAGACTCGAGAAATGAATCGCCAGCTCAACGAAGAAGTTCCGTGGTTTCGTTGTTCGGACCGAAGACATGAGGACATCTACTATTACCTGTGGTCGCTGTACTTGATGTACGACATCGATGTGCAGCATGGCTGGGAGATGGAACCGCATACGCAGACCGCCGTCAACAACTTCCTCGGTATGCACCGTTACGATGCGACATTCCAGATTCGAGTAGGAGCGTGGACGAACAACAAACCGCACTATGCCTACGGGAACGTGCTGACATGGAAGCATTTGTTTCGCAACGGCCACTACCGCAAATCGCCTGACGGCGTGATCGCGCTGGCGGACAACAAGGGAACAACGTGGCACTCCGGCGTCTATGGAAACGAGCTTTCAGAGCACGTCCTCGGAGCGTGGCAGATCTATCAGCACACGGGCGATGTCGCGTTTCTGAAGGACTGCTATGAGGACTATTTTCGCGAGGTCTTCTACGAACGGATCTCCCCGTTCTTCTCGAATCACTTTGAGGTCGCAGCAGCACTCAGCGAGATGGCTCGGCTGACAGGGCATGCCGAGGATATCGAACACTGGGAACAACTTGTTACCGCCGATTTAGAACAGATTCAAACGTGGTTCAACCAGCGCTGGCAGGCAAATGGTCATCAAGAATTCTTTGCCGGACCAGCAAACGGCATGCTGATGACAACCGGATTCTGGCACATGCGATCGAAATATTTTCCGCGTGAGTTTGCGTCAAGAATGGTCTCCGCGTGGGCGCTCAATCGAGAGATGGGCTTTCTTGACGATCCCTTCCCACTCGCCATGTCGCGACAGTCGATGAAGGAATTCGCCACGGATGTTGACCATTCGTTCGGCTACACACCCGACACTGCTTACTTCACACTCGACGGCATGTTTCGCCAGAGACTGGGTGATCCCGCGTGGCGTCTGACACTTAACCACCTGGAGAACTACAACTTCCATTCCGAGTGGAACATCCCAGTGGCACCGGAAGCCTACACACGCAGCGGCAAGTTGTTCGGTGATCAGTATTCAAATTTCAACGCGGGAAAGTTGCTGCTCTACCTCGAAGGACTGGCTGGGCTGGAGTATTCGATTCCCGACAATCGGCTTATCGTGCATGACACAATGCCGACAAACTGGGAATGGATGGAAGTCCGATTGCCGATTCGGACGCCTGGTGAGACAGAACCCCAATGGACGACGATTCGATATGATCGATCGCAAAGCCGAAGCGAGAGGACGAAGTCGATTCGCGTCACTGACTGCCCGCTCCGAGTGGTGATTGAACCCTGGTCGGAAGGCAAAAGCGTAATTCGTGCTGATGTTCAACCTGTCCACAACAAACAGCCGACCGAATCAAACTTCCCGCACTACAGCCGATACACCTTCGATGTCCCACAGTCGATAACTGGGGTGAAGCTGCATCTGGAACCAACAAAATCCTATTGATGAGTAAGAAGACAGAATCCATGAATCCCGGCAATCCGCAGCGCTGTGTCAGCCGCGACAAGCTCGATATCGCGAACTCGACCTCCAATCTTCCGCTCCGCGGCGCGTGAGGTTGGCTGTACGAAGGGGGCATTCGCGTTCGCCGTATTGTGAAGTGGCGGCGTATTGTGAAGTGGCCGGGACAAATGGGATCAAGGTGTCGTTTCTCACGAACCCGTCATCAGTAAGGACTCTTTTCCCACCATTCTCGACATGACGGGATTCCCGTTGCGGCACGATCTGACGAGAGATGGGATCAGTTCATTCCTGCTCTGCGTGGCGATTCACTCGGACGCAAAGCGATCTACTGGCACTTCCCGCATGACAGTAATCGCGGCATCCAAAGCCCTGACTGGGCCATCCACGAAGGTGAACACAAACTGCTGGAGTATTACGAGAACAACACAGTCCAACTCTTTGACCTTAAGGACGATATCGGAGAGCAAAACGACATTGCAGCGGAAATGCCTGCCAGGGCTGAACAACTGCGTCGCAAACTGCGCGAGTGGCGAGAGCAGATTGCTGCGACAATAATGGAACAAAACCCGGATGGCGTGCGAACCCCTGTCCCTGGATGTTAGAACGATGAGTGAAGAGATGTTTTCCACGAAATACCCGCAAACCGATGCAGCGATCTGTAAGACCTTCGTCTATCCAATAGTCGGTCTGGCGGTCTTCTGCCTGGGGGACTTACCCGCCGCCGCCGAGACTCCGCCGAATATTGTATTTGTCCTGGCCGATGATCTGGGGTGGAGTGAGTT
>JAFMMM010000175.1 GCA_017859815.1 Planctomycetota bacterium
ATCCCGGAGGACCACCCGGCCCGCGATCCGCTGGATAATTTTTACCTCGCCTGTGCCGGTACGGTCAGCGGAGGCCCGGTTCTGCTCAGGAGTCAGACATCGACCGTTCAGATTCGCACAATGGAGCAGACCCAACCGCCCATTCGCATTGTCTCGCTGGGGCGTGTTTATCGTCCCGACACCATCGACGCGACTCATTCCTGCATGTTTCACCAGATGGAGGGGCTGTTGGTGGATCGTGATGTGACAATGGCGCAGCTCAAGACTGTGCTCAGCCAGTTCGCCCGCAGTTTTCTGGGGCCGGACGTGGAAATTCGATTCCGTCCATCTTTCTTTCCATTCACCGAACCGTCGGTGGAAGTGGATATGAAATGGGGCGACTCGTGGATGGAAATTGGCGGAGCCGGCATGGTGGATCCTGCGGTCTTTGAGTCGGTGGGGTATGACCCGGAAGAGTACCAGGGCTTCGCATTCGGGCTGGGCATTGAGCGATTTTGCATGAAGCATTTTGGCGTCGATGACATCCGTCGTTTCTATGAGAATGATCTGAGGTTTCTCAGTCAGTTTGGCTGACAGTGAGAACACTGTCAGCAGCAATGCCGGGGGCAGCATGCATGCCGATTGAGCAGTTCAGTATTGCGGGTCGGTGTTTCTCGCTGGAGCTTCCAGACCAGGAGGAATTGTTGTCTGAGGCCGTGGCGGGGGAGTTTTCGGACGCAGCCGGCTGGGATCCATACTGGGGAATGATCTGGGCTGCGGCGCCGATTACGGCGAGGTTGTTATTGCAGGCAGCACCCCGGGTGGAGAGTTCTCTGGAACTGGGCTGCGGCGTTGGACTTACCGGGCTGGCGGCTCTGGCGGCTGCGATTCCAGTGACGTTCTCCGATCAGTCTGATGCGGCCGTTCGAATGGCCTGTCGCAATGCGGAGCGTAATGGACTGTGCGGATTTGACAGCGCGGTATTTTCGTGGAGTGCTCCACCTGAGCGTCGATGGGATTTTCTGTTCGGGAGTGATATTCTTTATGACACTGCGGCCCATGATGCACTTCTAACAACCTTGCGACGGACATTATTGCCGGGGGGCTGTATTTGGATTGGTGATGAGGGCCGCGGCAACAGCGACGTGTTTGTCGAGCGAGCTCGCGACGCTGGCTGGCGCGTCCGTTTGTTGAACGACCGGCTGCGGCCTCTGCAGGCGGGTCCTGGGAGGCAGTTTCGGTTGTTGCTGATGGATGCAGCCGACAGTTTCCTGTTGGGCGCCGAAGGCGGATATTCTCAGGGCTGATGGAAATGATCTGCGGTTTGGCTTCGCGGCCTGACAGCATCTGCGGGTCACGGCAGAGATCTGGAGGGCTCCACCATGTTCAGACTGGAACAGATTGTTCTGCATGGTTCAGAGCACAACCGTTTGGACGGGATATGTCTGCACCTGGCCGGAAAGAACACCGCCGTGCTGGGATGTTCCGGATCGGGCAAGACCAGCCTGCTGAATCTGCTGGCCGGTTATGAGCAGCCCGATGCTGGCACGCTGACTATTGAAAAGAGGCCTGCTGAGGTGGCTCCTGCGCGCGCAGGATTGCCGTTGTTCTGGGTACCGCAGGACGGGGGGCTGTGGGGGCATCTGAATGTGCGCAGCCATTTGCAGATTTGCGGCCCGGCACAGGAGCGGACGCAATCCGGCGACGATGAGGACTGGCGCCAGTTAGCAGCGGAGTTTCGACTGGACCATCGTTTGGACGCTTTTCCGGCCGAACTGAGTGCCGGAGAGTGTTCGCGTCTTTCATTAGCGCGAGCACTGGCCTCACGGGCTGACGTACTGTTACTTGATGAACCGTTGTCTCACGTGGATCCGATTCATCGCGCGAGTTACTGGAATGTTCTTCGTCGTCGCACGGCTGCCTGCGGGACTCGCGTGATTTTTTCATCTCACGAGCCCGTGGAAGTACTGCGGACGGCGGAGCGGGTGATTTGTCTGGACGGGGGCCGAGTGATTTACAGCGGCGAGGTGATGGAATTGTACCGGAATCCACCTGCGGCCGAGCCCGGTCGACTGTTGGGGCCATTGAACTGGTTTGAAGAGATGGAACGGCAGCGTCTTTACGCAGCGGGAAGCCGCCTGCCCGCCGACTGTGGGATTCGGCCTGAGCAGTTGGCGGTGAAGAGTCTCAGTGGGCTTACTGCGCCCGGACTGGAATTACTTCGAACTGACTGTTGCGGTTTGTACCATGCAAGTCAGTTGCGGGATGAGGCTGGGTGGGAAATTGAGGTTCTGCACGGGGCCATGGGGGACATACCGCCGTCGGGCAATCGTGTGAGAGTGGTAATTGCGGGGGAGCAGGCTGACTGTGTTGTGGCCGGTCGCTCTGGGGAGCGACTGTCATGAACTGTTTCAGACTGGTTGTCGCTGGAAGGAATGGAGAGTGGTGGGTGATTCCTGTTGTGATCTCGTTGTCGTTGCTGATGACAGGGCTGACCGGTTGCGGGGGGACGGTTGCTGATCCTGAGTTGTCAATCAGGGCGGTTGCGACCTGGAAGATTCCTGCCGCGAATCGATTCTTACCGGCACCTCGCGGGCTGGCCTCTGATGCCGAGGACCGCGTGCTGGTGCTGGACGATGCTGGTCGAGTGTTGATTTACGATTCCGCAGGAGTCCTGCAGCAGCAATGGTCGATGCCGGATAATTCCATTGGAAATCCGGAGGGGATCTGTCGACTTCAGGACGGCCGGATTGCCGTCGCGGACACTCACTATCACCGGGTTGTCATTTTTCGTGCCGACGGCGAAGTTGACAGCATGTTTGGAAGTGAGGGGAATGGTCCGGGGGAATTCGTGTTTCCGGTCGCGATCGCCCAGGATACGGACGGGACACTGTTTGTTGGCGAGTACGGTGATCACCAGCGGATTCAGCGATTCACGGTTGCCGGTGAGTTCCTGTTGGAATTTGGTCGTCATGGAACGGGGCCGGGGGAATTTCAGCGTCCCAGCGGGCTGGCGTTGCACAACGACGAAGTTTACGTGGTTGATGCCTTCAACGACCGCATTCAGGTATTCAGCAGGGACGGTGAATATCGGCGGACGGTGCAGTTACCCGAAACATCAGCACCACTGGAGTATCCGTACGATTTGCGGGTGCTGGCATCGGGACGCATGTATGTGATTGAGAACAAGGCTGCGCGACTAACGCTGCTGGAGAATGACGGTCGGGTTGTCGGCCGCTATGGATCACCCGGGCGGGATTTATCCGAGTTCTACCAACCATGGGACATGACAGTGCTTTCAGACGGTCGTATACTGGTAGCTGACACAGGAAATCACCGACTCGTGGAGTTAACACCTTGATGAATCTGAAGTCGCTGTTGCGGCAGGTGTTCCCGCCACCGCGACGTGCTTTAACGTGGTGGAGTGGCGTCCCTCTGGCGGTTTTTGCGCTGTTGATGGGGCTGGTGGTTTTCTCTGTTGTGCCATCCGTTGTTTTGAATGCTGACCGGCCTTCTCGCTGGGGGAATCTAAGCTGGCTGGGTTTCGGATGGTTGTCCGGGTTCGGGATACCGTTTCCCCAGTTTGAGGTGATCCGCGCACTGCAGTTTACGCGCCCGTGGGCATTCCTGTTGTTGTTGTTTGCGCCGTGGATCTGGTGGATGCAGTCGGCCGGTCATTCCGGGTTACCGCAGCGTCGTGGTGCGTGGGCGGTTTTTATTCGGCTGACAATTTGTGGATTGCTGGTGCTCGTGCTGGCTGAGCCCAGAGCAGTCCGAACCAGCGATCGCGTCGCGGTTGTTTACGACGTCGATATCTCTGATTCGGTCAGTCCGTGGCGTGGCGAAGCGCTTGATTTCGTCGCTGCTTCTGCGGCAGAAAAGCCGGGGGCTGACGAAGCGGGTCTGGTTGTTTTCGGACGCACACCTGCAGTGGAGTATCCTCCTCGAGCCACATTCCCATTTGAGAAGTACGTCAATTCCCAGGTTAGCGGTGATGCGACGAATCTGGAGCAGTCGCTGGCACTGAGTGCAGCCATGCTACCGGAGGAGCACACCGGTCGGATTGTGCTTGTCAGTGACGGGACAGAGACCGAGGGCAAGCTTAAAGATGTGCTGAGTGATCTGCAGGCACGAGGGGTGCAGGTCAATGTGGTTCCGATGGACTATGTTTATGAGAATGAAGTCCTGCTGGAGCGACTCGACCTGCCGCGGCTCGTTCGGTTGGGTGAGACGACAGAAGCTTCGGTTGTTCTGACATCGTTAAAGGCTGGTCGCGGCTCACTCGTTCTGCGTCAGGGGGATCAGGAGATTTCCCGCGAGGAGGTAGAGTTTGCTGCAGGCAAGTCGCGTTTCAAGATACCAATTCTGGTCACGGAGCCCGGCTACTACGAATACGCTGCGCGCATCGAGATTGCTCCGGATCTGGACAACCGTGCGGAGAACAACGAGGTACGCAACTACCTGTACCTCGAAGGGCCGGGGCGAGTGTTGCTGGTGACTGGTGATGGCGGAGCTGGGGAATTCCGATTCCTGCAACAGGCCCTGGCTCAGGGCGAGCGTCAGGTGGACGTCAGGTCGGCATTGGAGTTTCCCTACGATCCACTTGAGCTGATGCCTTATGACGCGGTGATCTTTGCTGATGTGTCTGCCGACTTGCTGCTGGCGACTCAGATCCAGGCCATGCACGATGCCATCCGCAATTTGGGTGTGGGGTTTCTGATGGTTGGAGGGCCGGGGAGCTTTGGCCCCGGCGGCTGGCAGGGGTCTCCTGTTGCGGATGCTCTGCCGGTTTCCCTGAAGATTACCAACAAGAAGATTTTGCCGAAGGGGGCAATTGCGATCATCCTGCACACCTGTGAGTTTCCGCAGGGGAATTCGTGGGCGAAGCGGATCACAAAACGGGCCATTCAGGTTTTGAACCCGCAGGACCTGGTGGGCGTCCTGGCTCAGACGATGAACGGGGATGAGTGGGTTTTTGATCTGACGCCGGCATCGGAGTATCCCCAGTTGGTCCCTGTGATCAACAACGCTCAGATTGGCGACATGGGCACATTCGGAACCACCATGCAGCTCGGCCTGAAGTCCCTGGTCGAATCCGACGCAGCATCTCGCCATATGATTATTATTTCCGACGGAGACGCGCAGGCACCCACCCCCGTTTTATTGCAGGAATTTATTGATAACCAGGTTTCGGTTTCCACCGTGGCGGTCTTTCCGCACAACGGAGACGTCAGCACTCTGCAACAGATTGCGGGACTGACGAAGGGGAGGTTTTATTATCCATCCGATCCGAATCAGTTGCCTTCGATTTTTGTGAAGGAGGCGCGAACGCTGCGACGCAGTCAGTTGCAGATTCGCAGTTTTGTTCCGGATGTGACGGGCGTGGACACCGTGTTACGCGGCATTACGGAGTCGCCGGAATTGCATGGGTATGTGCTGACATCACCCCGCGAGGATCCTCAGGCGGTGGTGGTTCTTTCGGCTCCACAGACCGAAAGCGAAGCTGCCGCGGGCGAAGAGGAACAGGACCCCATTCTGGCGATCTGGCGATATGGGCTGGGGGTCTCCGCAGCGTGGACATCTGACCTGACAGACCGCTGGGCGCGGGACTGGGTGGAATGGGAGCGATTCCAGCCATTCGTCAACCAGTTGCTCACTCGCATCAGCCGGACTCGGCGCGAGCAGTTTCTGCGAGTCTACACCTATGTCAACGGCGGTGAGGGGGTCGTTGTTGTCGAGGACTTTCATCCGGAAGAAACGTTGCTGGACATGGCCGTTTCCGTGACGGGCCCGAATGGCTACGAGGAGACTCGGGCGATCCGGCAGATCGCTCCTCGGCGATATCAGGTCTCGATGCCATTAAAGGGCGAGGGACGGTATCAGGTGATGGTGAGTGCCAGTGATGGCACTCGGGAAGAGTCTGCGTATGCTGGCTTCATTGTTTCGTATTCCCCGGAGTATCTGCGGTTTCGTGCGGATCCGATTGTGTTGCAGGAGATTGCGGAGGCGACGGGCGGGAAGGTCTGGGAAATCGAATCAGACCCGGAAGAAATCGGGATGGCTCTGTTTGGTGAACGCGTGCAGAAGCAGACCAGTCGGCCGATTTTTGACTGGTATCTGTTTCTCCTGGCTTGTTTGATTCCGATTGATGTTGGGATTCGCCGGGTGCAACTGGACTTCAATTGGTTGCGTCGTTTGCGCCGTGGAGAGAGAGCACAGACGACTCAAACACTTGGCACGTTACTGGAGCGTACGGGAGAGTTGCGTGGGGGGCGGGCGCGTCCTGTGGAGAATTCCTCGGAGACCGCGACGACCAGCGGTGGATTTCGATCAATGGCAGCATCGGGGCGAGGCCCTGGCAGTGGAAGCAATCCGGGGGCGTCGTCACGGCAGTCCGGGCACCTCACGGGAGCTGCGCCACCGGGGGCAGCCGAGCCTGCTCCGGAACAGTCCGGTGGAACCACCTCGCGACTACTGGCAATGAAACGAAAACGGGCTCAGGAGCAGCAGCAGGACGGAGAAACCTGACTGACTGCGCGGCGATAATTGCAACCTGGAAAACCGAAAACAGAAACCTGGAAAACAGAAGACGGGATCAAGCTCATGAGTGAGTCATTGGGGGCTGACGGATTGCAGGCGGAAGCGGATCAGTTTCGAGAGGAATTCCGCACGATTCGCGAGGCGATTGGTCAGGTGATTGTGGGGCAGCAGCGGGTCGTGGAATCAACGCTCACCGCCCTGTTGTGTGGCGGAAATGTGCTGCTGGAGGGAGTGCCGGGGCTGGGAAAGACGGAACTGGTTAAAGCGTTGTCAGGCGTGATGGATCTGGACTTCCGTCGAATTCAGTTCACGCCTGATTTGATGCCGGCCGACGTCATCGGCACGAACATTATGAACACGGACGACTCGGGCCGTTATCAGCTGGAGTTCCGGAAGGGGCCGATTTTCACGCAGCTGTTGTTGGCGGATGAGATTAATCGTGCGACACCGAAGACGCAGTCAGCCCTGCTGGAGACAATGCAGGAGGGGACGGTAACGGTTGGCGGAGAGACGTATCATCTGGAACCGCCATTCTTTGTCCTGGCGACTCAGAACCCGATTGAGCAGGAGGGAACATTTCCTTTGCCTGAGGCACAGCTGGACCGATTTATGTTCAAGGTGGTCGTGCCATTTCTCTCTCGCGACGAATTGAATGAGGTCGTCAGTCGCACGATTCTTCGCAAGCGGAGCGAAGTCAGCAGGGTGCTGGACGGAGCCCGAATTCTGAAGTTGCGGGAGATTCTGGAGCGTGTGGTTGTCAGTGATCCGATGCGTGATTTCGCGTGTCGGCTGGTGCTGTCAACTCATCCTGACTCCGAGTATTCCCCGGAATCGGTGAAGCGATTCGTCCGTTGTGGCGCAAGTCCTCGCGCGGCTCAGGCACTGTTGCGAGCGGCTCGTGTGCGAGCTCTTGGAGCGGGTCGTGCGCACGTGGCCTTCGACGACATTCGCTGGTTTGCGGCAGAGGTCCTGCAGCATCGCATGTTATTGAATTATGACGGGCAGGCTGAGGAAATCTCGGTGACCAGTCTGGTCGACGAATGTCTTCAGCAGCTGCCGACGGAGGCGTGAGCACGGTGTCGACTGCAGGGGGCTCGCAATATACCGAACTGTTCGACAACGCCACGCTCAAACAGATTGAGCGGATGCGTTTGCGACCATTGCGCCGACTGACCAATCGAGCTCGCGGTGAACATCTTTCCGGCAAAGGCGGCAGCAGCACCGACTTCGCCGACTACCGTGACTACGCGGTGGGGGACGATCTGCGGTACGTGGACTGGAATATTTTTGCCCGCCTGCAGCGTCCGTTCATTAAGCAGTTTCAGCACGAAGAGGAGATGCACGTCGTGTTGCTGGTGGATGGTTCCACCTCGATGTTAAGCGGCGATAAGTTCCTGCGTGCACGACAGGCTGCAGCGGCCTTTGGCGTGATGGGACTGCTGAATCTCGAGCGGGTCAGCGTCTATGGCATTCATTCGGCTGGAGAGCAGCCGGCCGTGTTTCCTCCGTCGACCGGGCGGACAAAGATGAGGCTGTTATTGAGTTTCCTGGAGCGCATGGAGGGCGGCGGCTCCATTCCACTGGAGCAGTCCATTGAGCTCATGCTGAGGTTTCATCGCGGCCGAGGTATTGCAGTTTTGCTGAGCGATTTCCTGACGCTGGGCGATCTCAGTCGTCCTTTGAACATGCTTTACAGCAGTGGCCTGGAGCCATGGGGACTGCAGATTCTGTCCGAGGCAGAGGTTGCGCCCGATGTTGAGGGCGACTTGCGGTTTGTTGACAGCGAGACCGGGACGACTTTGGACATTACCAACGCGGCGGAGCTGTTGTCTGTCTATCAGCAGCAGCGTCGTCAGCTGGAGCGTTATCTGGACGCTCAGTGTCGTCGACGGCAGGGGCGATTCCTGAGCGTTTCGACCGGGGTGGATCTTGAGCAGCTGTTAAAGGACCGACTGTGTCGGCAGGGATGGGTGCTGCGATGACCTGGCCGAGCTTTGTCAATCCGCTTGGTGCCGTGTTGTTTCTGGCGGCCATTCCTCTGGTGATTTTGTATTTCCTGAAACTGCGCCGACCGCGAGTGGAGATTCCTTCACTGGTTTTGTGGCAGAGTGTGGTGAATGACCAGCGGGTGAATTCACCGTTCCAGAAGTTTCGCAGAAATCTGCTGTTGTTGCTGCAGTTGTTGATTTTGACATTGCTGGTATTGGCGCTGACCCAGCCGTTCATTGGTTCGGCTGCAGGCACAGCCGAATTCACTCCGATTCTGATCGACTGTTCCGCCAGCATGTCGGCGATAGACCCGGCCACGGGGGAAACTCGGCTGTCGTTGATTCTGGATCAGGTGCGGGAGCGGATTAACAATCTTCGCAGCGACCAGCAATTTGCACTGTTTACGTTTGCATCCACTGGGCGACGTCTGACGGAGTTCACGAATGATCGTCGGGTTTTGTTGCAGGCACTGGAAAGTATTGAAGCGACAGACCTGCCGGCGCAGCTGGACGATGTGCTGCGGATGGCAGCGGCTTACACGACTTCATTTCCAATCCGTGAAGTGATTCTGCTCACGGACGGCAACCTGCCGGAGAGTGTGGAGTTTGAGCTTCCGTTCAGTCTGCAGGTGAAGCGATTGCAGGTGCAGGGGGCGAATCTTGGCATTACGGAAATGACTGCAAGGCGTGACGGCAAGGATGGCTGGGAGTTGTTTATTCGGATTACTGGTGCGAGTGAAGAGCTGCAGACTGCTGAATTACAGCTGTATCAGAATGGCGAGCAGATTTTCACCGAGCGGATTAGTGCTGCAGCCGGCGACGGCGAACGTCTTGTTTTTCCGATCGAAACGGACACGCTGGCGCTGGTCGAGGCGCGATTGATTCCAGCGGGTGAAGACGTTTTGGAGACGGATAACCGGTGCTGGCTGACATTACCTGCAACAAGGTCACTGCAGGTGTTAACGTTGGGTCAACTGACGACCTGGCAGCGTGCGGTGAATGTGCTTGACGGTGTGGAGCAGGAGGTTGTCACCGGCGGCGTTCCGGATCAGACCGAATATGATTTGATCATTTCTGACGGTGAGATCCCGGAGGGCATCAATGCTCCGGTCACTCTGTTTGTCGATGTGATTCCGGAAGATCTGTCCGGGCTGATCGAGAAGCGTGAGGATGTTTGCACAGTCACGGACTGGAATCGTACGGCACCCTTGCTGCAGCATGTCAGCCTTGGGGACGTACAGATTGGCGAACAGCCTGCATGGGGGCCTGAAATTGGGCTTCGGGAACTGGAAGAGCGGGGATATGAAGTGCTGGCTGAAGGGAACGCGGGCCCGTTATTACTGCAGAAACGCGAGGGGCTGAAGACAACGTGGTGGTTTACGTTTCACACCGACCGTTCGACGCTGCCCTATCGGGTCGGCTTTCCAATTCTGGCTGCCAACGCGGTGAATTCCTCCCTGAAGCAGGCCGCTCTGTCAGAGGTATCGGCGGCACCCACCGGCGTCCTGCCGGCTCTGCAACTGGATGCCGGTCAGGATTATCAGGTGGAGGCACCGGACGGGTCTCTGACTGCAGTTCGGTCCGGCATGACCGGACTGCTGACCGGGATTGGGGCATCGGAAGTGGGACAGTACCGAGTGCGAGACGGCAACGATGTTGTTTCGATTGTTGGGACTGGGTTGCTGAGTCTTTCAGAGACGTCGCTGTCAGCGGTTGATGAGTTGCGTTTCGCGGAAGTTCAGGTGGATACGGACGCGACGATTCGATTGGAGACTGATCGGCCCTTGTGGTGGGGTCTTGCATTGGGGGCATTCGTCGTGATGTTGGTGGAGTGGTGGTATTTCCAGCGTGTGCGAGGAGTGGTCGATTGAACATTTGCAGCAGAGTGTCGCTTTCGTGTCTGCTGATTCTGTGGTTCAGCTGTTTTGCTGTCTCCCTGCCGGCTCAGTCGACGCCGGTACGACTGGGAATGAAGCTGGAGCTGATGTCGATTCGTACACGCAGTGAGTCGCCCGTACCTGTGCGTCTGCGGCTGGAATACAACGACCCTCAGGTTCTGGAAGGGGACCTCGAACTCCGAGTTTATGATGCGATCGAGTTT
>JAFMMM010000176.1 GCA_017859815.1 Planctomycetota bacterium
GGCCCTCCAGAGGCGAAAGAATCACAGGAGCGCCCGCCGTTGTGGAAAACTTGAGTTCCCGGCTCCACGCACTGAGTTCACCACTCTGACTCACAGCCCGCACCCAGAAGGAGTAATTCCCGGCGGGAATATCCTCCGAGAAGCGGAAGACCGACTCCGAAGTCGTGGTCTGCAGAAAGACCTCAGAATCTGTCGAACGCTCCACCCAGATGTCATAGCGAGCAGCCCGATCAACAGCACTGAACTCGATTTCCGGCCGGGCACTGGTGAATTGCGTGCCATTTGCAACGGGAATCACAGGCACGACTTCGGTCGAAAATGTCGTCAGGTCGCTCCACAAACCAACGACCTCCTCTGACTGTCGTCGGCTCAGAATTGTCACCTGACCAGTGTTCAGCGTGTCTTCCGCAGTGATGACAACCGGTGCCCCGTCCTGCGGCAGATAGACCGTGTAGATGACGTTGCCTTCAGGCCCTCGAGAACGGACTTTTGCTCCGGCAAACCCTTCGAGCCGCTGCAGCGCACTTTCAACCTGAGCGGCTGTCGCGTTGTGAGCGAGAGCGTCTGTTTGCAGCACGACAGGATCATCTTCCAGCGTCGTCAGCTTCAGCGTGAACTGTCCGGCAGTTGGGTTTCCATTGACGGCGAGTTCGGTGGTCGCACCAACGCGACGTGCCCGAACTCGGAATTCAACATCACCCCAGTCGGTTCGAATGGACCGGTTGCTGGAAGTAATGCTGCCGGATTTCAATGACGCCACTGGTGCTACCGAAACGGCATCTTTCAGCCGATTCAGCGTAATCTCGTGAACAGGGGATTCCCCCGCCAGCGTCCGCACAGACACGTCCGAGTATCCCAGTGTTTTCAACGCGTCCCGGATCTGCGCGGCGGTGGCATTCCAGGGAAGCTCGCGTGTCGACTGGATCCGTGGCTCGTCGCCTGACTCCGTGATTTTCAAACGATAGCTGCCGCTGGTCGCAGGAGCTGCGGTCGACGAAATGCCTCCTCGGTCCAGATTGCTCAAACCGGAGACACTTACGCCGGAGGGAAGTGTCAGCTCGAAGCCACCAGAAACAGCGCGACAGGTCGCATTCGTGTAGCCGAGTCCGGCAACAGCACTCTGTATGGTCGCGGCGTTGGAATTCCACGGGAGGTAGGGCGTCGTCAACGGGGCGGTCGTGCTGCCGTCCACGGTGAGTTGCAGTCGGAAGGTGCCGGCCGTGGGGTTGGATGTGAATCGCAGCGTATTCGCGTTCAACAGGTGCATGTTCAGACGCACCTGCTGAGATCCGGGCAACCTGTAGTCAGTTCCCTGAAGATAAGGAATGCTGACAATTTCACTGCCACCACCCGCTTCACGCACCTCAAGTTCATAATGCGTGGCGTCGTCGACCGCGGACCATTCCAACAAAATCGGAGAATCAAATGTCGGGCCTGACGGTCGCAGAATGTCCGGCTTCGTCCCCACAGAGAAGTCAAAAGCGTCAGACCATGCCGACCAGACGCCCGGCGTCGCATCATCCATGCTGCGAATAAAGACTCGGTAGTTCCCGAGACCGGGATTGCTCTGCAGCCGAGTCGCCGGAACCATTGCTCCACCACCGGTGTATGCACCATTGGAAGCGACGCCACGCAGGCGAATCGTATCCGAATCGAGCACACGGACCAGCCATGTTCCGTTCGCTGCAGTTGTGCCCTCAACACCGGTGATTCGCACGGTCTCCCCGGACTTCAATCCGTGAGCCGGAATCGTCAGGTCAAGGTCCGCTCCGCCGTTCACATCCGTAATTTCCGTGACGGAAATCGGTGCGACAGGCAGCACAGCGACTGCACCGTCAAGATACAAACTTCGCACTTCTGATCGCAGCACATCGCCGTCACCACCGGGGATTGGCTGACCCGCGGCATCAAGCGCGGCAGTCAGATTGTCAACGCGATAGATGCGGGAAGTGCCCTCCGTCTGATTGCTCAGGAACACTTCAAATTTTTGGGCCCCCGGGGCACTGTCCCACGAAATGGCAAAGTCATCTTCTGAAATCTGTATCGGGGAGAACACACCAACCGGTCCCGTGATGACCGGTGCTGTCTGCAGCCGCAGGTCCAACGGTGTACTCCACGCCGAGTGACTGCCATCGGCAAAGCCAGCTCGAACCCAAACCCGGCTGACCCCAAGGTTGTAAGACACATCCGGCGTGTATTCCAGAATGTCCGGCGGAAGACCGCGAACGATTTTTGTGGCTTCCCGAGCCTCGACGTCTGATATCCAGACGTCGTAGTCAATCGCGTCCTCAACTTCAGTCCAGCCGATCTTCTGGAACTGGTCGGTGATGGAAATTGGCCCGGCACCCGGCACTCCCGGCGATACAATCGAAGGGGTGGCCGAAAGGAGCGATCTGTTCTCCAGAGACTCAATCATCCCCGGAGCATCAACTCGTGGACTTTTGCGGCGTGAACGACGATTGCCGGAAGGGTATTCAAACTTCATAGTCTCTCTGCCATCGCACGAATCGAACAACAACCGCTCCTCACATTTCCCAGCTGCCGGGCAGGCAGCACAGCGCAGGGATGCCGCCCAGCGCAGAGGTGCGTCTCGTTCAACTATCGCCCTGTCACAAAACGACAGTTGTGCGGAATCAACCGGCTCTGACGATGAAGCGGAAAAAACATTCCCGAGACCGGTCTGATCGCGGCATAGATCGGCAGGAATTGCGGCTCTGCAGCACACAACAGCCTCCTCCGCGACAATCCGAAAGAGCGTTCCGGAACTCCCGCTGGCATCTGCAAAACGCTTCAACTCACCTCGATCCAGACGTGCGGCGGGCAGGAATCCAACACCTCCAAGGGTTAAAAAAAGGGAGCGGACACAATGCAATACAGCCCGCTGATCGATTCTCGATCAGCGGGCTGTTGCTGTGAATTGGTTAATAACCGGACGGTTCACCGTCAAATGTGGCGGTAAACTGTCTCAAACTCAATCTCGTACTTCTTCATTTTCTTGTACAGCGTCGTGCGGTTGATCCCCAGGAGTCGTGCCGTCTTCTGACGGTTCCAGCCGGTGCTCTCGAGGGCCTGAATGATCAGGTCCCGCTCCGGACGTGTCAGAGCCGTTTTCAGAGATCCACTATTGAGGGAAGCGGTGACCCCCGCCGACGGCAGGTCCTGAGCACGCATCTTCTCCGGCAGTTCGCCAACGGTAATGGCATCACCGCGACAAAGCACAACGGCTCGCTCAATCACGTTGACCAGTTCGCGAACATTGCCCGGCCAGTCGTGCTGCTGCATTGCATGCATCGCCGCTTCGTCGATCTCCCCAATGTCCCGGCCCGTTTGTTCGCGGAAGATCTTCAGGTAGTGATTTGCCAACAGCGGAATATCTCCGATCCGCTCACGCAGCGATGGCTGGGTCAGCGTGATCACGTTAATTCGGTAAAACAGGTCTTCCCGGAATTTGCCTTCACGCACAGCCTGCTCAAGATCGACGTTGGTGGCGAGGACAAGGCGAACGTCGACATGATGAGTTGTCGTGCCGCCCACCGCTTCGAATTCCCGATCCTGAAGGACGCGAAGCAGTTTCACCTGCAGTGCCGGTGAGGCAGTTGCAATCTCGTCCAGAAACAGAGTTCCTCCGTCAGCCTGAAGGAATCGTCCTTCCTTGTCGTGAGTCGCTCCAGTAAACGCACCGGCGGTGTGACCGAACAACTCGCTTTCCAGCAGACTTTCGGGCAGGGCCCCGCAGGCCACTTCAACAAATGGCTTCTCTCGTCGATCGCTGAGTTGGTGCAGTGCACGAGCGGTCATGGTTTTCCCGGTACCACTCTCACCAAGAATCAGTACCGTCGTCCGCGTGGGAGCAACACTCTCCATCAGCTCGAACATCTTCAGCATCTTGTAGTCTTTGCCTACGACGCTGTTCAGCCCAAACTTTTCAGACAACTGTGCCTTGAGCGACTTGTTCTCTGCCACGATCTTTCGCTGCCCAATCGCTCGCTCGATGGAGAATCGCAGCTCCTCGTCAATGACAGGCTTCGTCAGATAATCAAATGCCCCCAGGCGTATCGCTTCAACCGCACTTTCAATGGTGCCGAATCCTGTCAACAGGATGACAGCGGTTTCGCTGGAATTCTCCCTTGTCCAGTTCAGCAGATGGAAGCCGTCGTGATCCGGCAGGTTGACATCGCACAGAACGACCTCAAACGGATATTCCGCCATTCGTGCCAGCGCTTCCTCACAGGTAGACGCTGTTTCTGTTCGATGCCCAAGCCCGCGAAGATACTCAGCCATTGCTTCCTGAATGTGCCGGTCATCGTCGACAACAAGCAACGAACCACTGTAATTTCGAGCCATTTCAGTATTCCCCTCTGCGAATCTCTCCGGGTCCGCAACTTCCGAAATTGCCGCGCCGAATCATTCGAGTTCATGGTCGAACGCAAGGTCAGCTGGTGGCATAATTAAGCCGGTTCAACAGCAGACGTCATTCTGCGGCATGCCGGAAATGTGATGTGCAAACACTGGTTGCCAACTGGCTGCAGCGTGCGTGAGGGATAGCGAAAGTTAGGTCGACTTCCTTTTGCAGGGGGAACTCTGCATGCTGCAAAAACTCCAAATCGCGTTGCCGGTCCAACGCACTTGTGAATAAACCACAGATTCGATGTAATCGGACCCGAAGCTCAGCCCTGACATCAACTTACCGCCCCAAAACGACGCCAAGCCTTAAGGAAATTACGCCGTGAAACTGTCCAGCCTGATTCGACCTGTTGCCGATTTCCCCAAACCGGGGATCATGTTTCGCGATATTACCCCACTGCTGTTGAATCCGCAGGCCATCAACGAAGCCGTCGCACGCATGTCCGCAGCATGGCAGGATCAGGGGATTACCAGAATCATGGCCGCCGAATCGCGGGGCTTTATTTTTGGAGTCCCTATGGCACAGGCCCTGAACGCCGGCTTTGTTCCCGTGCGGAAACCGGGCAAACTTCCCGGACACACTCATCAGTACAGCTACGAGTTGGAATACGGCAGCGATACCCTGGAGATTCACAGTGATGCTGTCTCTCCCGGCGATCGCATCCTGCTGGTCGATGACCTGCTGGCGACTGGCGGAACTATTGAAGCCTGCCTGAAACTGGCACGACAACAACAGGCAGAAGTCGTCGGCGCGGCGTTTCTGATCGAACTCACCTTCCTGCCCGGACGTCAGAAGCTGCACGACATTCCAGTCAGCACTGTCCTGCAGTATGCAACAGAGAACGCTGATGAAGTGCCCGTGGAAAACAGTTGATCCAAGTGCTGAACTTACCGCGGTCTCGGGGAAGCACTCAGGTCAGCGTGCTCTGCAAATGGATAATCAACAGGCTGATACGAGATCGCCAGTTCGGGCGTGTCTCTCCAGGCTCCACCTTCGTGAAGTGAAGTCAGGGCCCGGTCAAGAACCCCTCCGGTCAGCAGTGTACGCTCCACCGGATAGGTCGGTCGCCCGGTGTGCACCATACGTTCAATCGCCTTCAGCAGGTATGCAAAGTGGGGATACTTCGGTTTGGTTCTCTCATCAAACACGCTGGTAAACACACCCCCGTCTTCCATTTCCATTGCGATTCCGGTGCCGGCAGCAGATGGCAGCATGAATTGTGCAGCCCGAAACCCATCATTGTATTCGAACAGAAAAACCGCGGCGTCCTGATCGCCTCTTAACGTTGCTCCTTCACGCACGGGAACTTTGTCCCACGCAGCCTGCAGCAACTTCTCAGAGATGACTCCCTCGTCCACCAGCGTCCACACCTCGGGCCCCTGCAGACCACGCACGCGACGGACTCCCGTCTCGGCTCCACGCCGACGCTCCAGATGCCACTGAAAGAACTCCAGTGCGTGAATCCCGTAAATATCCAGGCCGCTGTAACCAATTCCAACAGCAGCCACTGGTTTGCAGTTCATCGGAATCGTCGCGGCTGTGGTCCGATGCCCCACCGGCAAAGATGATCCGGCCATTAATGGTATTTTCATTCTCCGGGCACGCTGATACATCGCCAGAGCATCCTTCCATTCAGGACCAAGATGCTTGTCATTGAATACCGGTACCACGCGATCGTACTTCTCGAATACATCCGCAATTGCGTCGAAGAAACGACGTCGCGGATAAAGATGCTGCCCCAGATCATTCCACGGATAATCCCCGTGCTCCCCGATACTGATGACACCGTCCACCGGAATCCCTGCGGTCCCGACAGTGACCGCTCCCTCGATGGAGTCAAACACCGGCACATCGTATTTCGCAGCCATTTCCCGGGCGATGCTCGCACTGGGGTACTGATCCACATACAGCGAAGCCAGTTTCAACTGCGGACCAGCACCACCGGTCTGCTCCCAGCCTTCGAGGATCTTTCCAAGAATCACATCCGCATGGGAAAACGGCTGATAGATCGTGACAACTGCTGCAACGCTGCGGATCCGGCCCGCCCGTGCACTGGAATCCGCAGCTGCCAGCGGTCGCAGCCCCGACATCGCCATCGTCACTGTGGCACCACCAACGCTTTGAATCATTTGGCGTCTTGATTTGCGGCTCATTGTAGTCTTCCCGAGGCTTCCGTTAGGCAGTACATCGCAGGGATCGTCACCCACGCTCACAATCTGCAAGTATGACCACTGCAGCTGCAATCGAAAACCGAGAAAGGCAGCCGCCCCGTTGGAAAACTGACTGATAAACCGTGAGAATCCCCCGGCTGCAGGGGCTGGCAGTTTATTCAGTTTCGCCAGGTCTTTTCTTCCACAGGTTGCGAATTCAGCAATGTTGTTATGCTCGCTGTTAATGATGCCGGAATGATAACTCCCGGTGCTCAGACTCTGTCGTTGCACCGGCTGGCCGCCACTGCACTTCGCCCTGTTTTTCGCATCTCTCGCTGCAGTTCAAAAACATGCGACTCAGCACCACACCATTTCTGCACCAACGCGCAGCAACCCTTATCACAAGACACCCACAGGAGAACGCAACAATGCCTCCGGAATTTGATCAGCAGGCCAGGCGGTGCGGCGAATCACTGATCCGGCTGGCACTCCAGGAAGATTTGCAGGACGTCGGAGATCTGACCAGCCTCGCAACAATTCCCTCCGCCCAACAGGCCAGTGTCAACATCGTCAGTCGCGGGCACGGCATCTTTGCCGCCGCTGAACTGATCCCGCTGGTCTTTGCTGCACTGCAGGCCGATGTTCAGATTCGCCAACTGGTGGCAAACGGAGAACTAATTCAGCCAGGTACGACGATTGCCCAAGTCTCCGGCGATGTGCGTATGCTGCTGATCGCAGAACGGACAATCCTGAACTTCCTGACCCATCTTTGTGGTGTCGCATCCCTCACCGCGCAGTACGCAGATGCTGTCCGAAACACCAGCGCAATTCTGCTGGACACGCGGAAGACCCTCCCGGGCTGGCGAGCACTGCAGAAATTCGCGGTCCGTTGCGGAGGCGGAACCAATCACCGGATGGGGCTGTATGACGGGATCCTGATCAAGGACAATCACCTGGCGGCGCGACAGGATCGACCGGCCGACGCTGTCCACGCGGCACAAACTTTCCTGCAGCAAAAACAGATCAACGCGGGTGTGGAAATCGAAGTTGACACGCTCGAACAGCTCCGGGATGTCCTGTCGGCAGCCCCGGACATTGTGCTGCTGGACAACATGACCTGCGATCAACTTTGCACTGCGGTCGAACTCCGCAATCAACATTCGCCGCAAACTCTTCTGGAAGCTTCCGGCGGAATTACTCTGCAGACCATTCGAGAGATCGCGGAAACCGGTGTCGACCGCATCAGCGTTGGTGGCCTGACCCACTCAGCCACGGCAACCGACCTTGGGTTCGACTGGAATCTTTCAGCGGCTTCAGCCACGCAAAATTAAACGGCGTCTCAGCCTCACTCGCGTCCCGGCCGTGGTGCGGGGCAAATCGCAGCAACCGTCAGATTCGGGCGGGCTTGCCTGTTCGCTACAGGCCGAGCAATCGCCAGTTTGGTTCGATTGTGCGTCAGGCCTCCGACCGGCCATTACCGCATCCTGCCGATCCTGACAGACTCGTGCCATGCGCGGATCATACCGAATCAGCAGACCGTGCCCGTTGCATCGGCACAGCACCCGGTGAGTTTCCGTTCCGGCAGTTTCTGCCGCTGCTGCACTGAATTCGCGGGAATCTGCCGACGATAACCCTCAGAGATTCTCTGTCCTTACCTGTCTGGGCCACTCTGATGACGCAAACTCGCAAGAAAAGCACTTCCTCCCGCCTGCAGACTCCGCTCGAAACCTACCTGCGTGAGATTAATGAAACAGCACTTCTGACTGCCGATGATGAAAAGATGCTCTCCAACCGGATCTCAGGTGGCGACGCTGCTGCTCGTGACCGGATGGTGCGTGCCAATCTCCGGCTGGTGGTCAATATTGCCAGAGGATATTCGGGGAAGGGACTTCCCCTGCAGGACTTGATTGAAGAAGGAAATCTGGGACTGCTGCGTGCCGTGGAAGGCTTCGACCCCACGATGAATACACGGTTCAGTACCTATGCCAGCTACTGGATCAAGCAATCCATCAAGCGGGCTTTGGTGAATTCCGCCAAGACGATTCGAATCCCCGCGTACATGGTGGAATTGCTGTCCAAGTGGCGACGGACATCTGCCGAGTTGACGGATAAACTGAACCGCACACCGACTCCGGAAGAGATCGCGGCCGTGCTGGAGATTCCCCGCAAGAAACTGCGGATCGTCAAGAAAGCCATCACGCTCTATAACGCCACGCCGCAAACAGACTCAGACGAAGGCGGACTGACGCTTGGCGACATCATCCCTGACGAACGCATCCGTGGCCCGCAGGATGAACTGATCAACACCGACAATCTGAATCATGTCACTCGCCTGCTGGAAGAAATGGAGCCTCGCGAGGCCACGATTCTGAAAATGCGTTTTGGAATTGATGAACACGAGCCGCAGACGCTCAAGGAAATTGGCGAAACCCTCGGACTCACCCGGGAACGCGTCCGCCAAATCGAAGCAGAAGCACTGCGGAGACTGCACCGCAGTATTGACGGCGAAAAATGACGCTCGCTGAGACCTGCCGGGCCTGTCGGATTCCCATTTTATAATGCAGCGATTCGGTGCAACTCTCCGCGGCATGATCCGACCGAATTGACACCAGTACAGCCGGAATCGTCCCGCGGCAGGTGCAGGCGATTGCCGCAGGCTCTGATCGGCAGGCTGCTGTCCGCAATCTGCGTGTTAAGGCTGCAACGCCATCCGCTGCTGCCGCTTCAGCCAGGCAACGGCGGCCTCAGGCAGGCTTTCATGACCGCCATCGAAGATGGTGATTACGGACTCATTACTGGAACGCCGCAGGTGCAGTCTTCGGCCCAGCACGTGATCCGTTTCCTGGTCCGACTCACGTGGCCGGCTGAGCCGGCGATCCCGCACCAACTGATCGATTTCTTCGTCAGAGATCAGTTCGGTCTGATTTCCCAGTGCAATGCCGTTGAAGGCCCGTAGTGAATGACTGACCGGGACTGAACCAGTATGTCCGTCATTGACCCCCGCCCAGATCGAGATGGGCAGATCCCCACTGCGGTGCATCTGAAACACGGGCGAACGATCACGATAGTCCGCATCAATTTCCGCGGAGGTTCCTGGAGCCCCGCTGAGAGACTTCTCGATCATCACCGCGTATTTTTGTGGTTTCCCGTTCTTCGTATGGAATCGATGCCACGCAGCCAGATCAGTAGGACCGACCCAGGAGGACACGGCACTGAACTGATCCGCGTGATGTCCGGCCATCAGCAGTGACATGTGGCCGCCCCCCGAAACACCCGCCATGTAAACCCGCTTTGGGTCGATACGGAAATTCTGATACGCCCACTTCATGGCATCCAGGACATCCTGCCGAGCGAAGCGGGAACCGCAGGCCTGCGGAGTGTTATTGGCACCTCGAAAATCAGGGTGTAACCAGACCCACTGTTCTCGCTGACAGACCTTGAGCCACTTGCTGTTATCCTGGGTGTAATTCCCACTCCATGAGTGCAGAAACAGAAACAATGGTGTTTCCTGTTTCGACGCAGTTTCAGGAGCCCAGTAAAGCACTGGCTGCTGTTTCCCGTCGAGACTGCTGACCACGTCCGTTCGCATCACCTGAGCCAGCAGGGACGACCGGGAACTGCTGACGGCCAGCAGCACAACAAACAGGATTCGGAACAGACGGAGCGTTTGCATTTTGGAGTTCCAGTGTCGGCGGACTTGTACCGCCGGTATGGTGCCGCAGCTGCTTACCGCCAGTTTGGTATGATCTCAGCAGCGGGTGACCGCCAGTTGCAGCAGAGTGTGAACTTTGTTTTCCGCAGGGACGACAGCCTGGTTCACAGGCCCTCGCATGACCGTGTTTGGCCGAACTCATCGCACGGCAGCGACAGTTCCAGTCCCACTTTGCCATCATACTCTGCTGTTCTTCTCTCTGACAACGCAAGTGAGAAGGTCAGGGCGAGC